>JBCCEO010000218.1:0-10678 GCA_039030255.1 Planctomycetota bacterium
CGACTCTCGACAGTGGACGACCATAATTCCGATCCGCTATCCGCCGCATAGCAAACAATGGCTTCTTCAGGCCCGCGTTGTTCTTGAGTGAACAAGTAATTTCCGGCCACAGCAAACGAAGACCAGGCTGGGCCAACTTTGATACGCCAAACTTCTTTGGGTGGATTGGCCTTCCAGTCCACGTCGAACACGACGCCACGTTGGACGCCATCGCGATTCGGTCCCCGAAAGCCGGGCCATTCGGCGTCCGGGAATGCTTCGGACGGACCAAGCTCGGCGATTTGTTCCGACTCTGCGTTACTCTTCTCCTTGCGGGAAGCAAGAAACTGTTCCTCGGCGCTCGGGACCCATCTCGGCTCCAGGTCAAAAGAGAAATTCCCCCAAGCACCTTTGTTGCGCAGCATAATTGTTGGTCCAGCAAAAATGAGGCAGCAAAGGGATGCAACGGCAAGCCTGCGAAAAGTATCGCTCTTGGACATCACCACGAGTCCAAGTGTAAAGCCGGCGATTCCAAGTGGGATAGTGATAACGACGGAGAGTCCAGCAAGTGAAGGGTGCAACAGAAGCGAGCAGACAACTAGGCACAAAACCAGCAGACCAAAACCACTGCCCTTTTCTTTCCAGCTAGCACCGCTCAGCAGGAACCACCATAAGACCGCAAGTAAGCAAGACAGCATTGGCCCGAACGCCCCAATGGCCCAAGTCATCGAAGGGCCGTTTTCCCAGAAGCTTGGGATAAATCTGGCGATGATCATCAGACACAATAAGATGATGGGTATCGCAATTCGAATGCCCTTCGGAACCGTTTCCTTGCTTGTAGGATTAGTCTCTGGGGAGCGAAATGCGTTTTCGTCGACAGTGGAGCTAGACACGGCGTTTCCTCAGAAGGAAGTTTGTTGTTCGAGCACATTTTCCGGTTCATTCTGTTTGGCAGACTTGTTAATTACTGCTCGGAGAATGAACGAATATCGAGCTTGCGGGCCAAAGCGGACGCAGAGCTGCAGGCAAAGTTTGAATCTTGCGACAGCTTCAAGATACAAAAAACGGCGAGCCATTTGACTCGCCGTTTCAAGTTTTTGATGCCTTTCGACAGATCATACATGTTAGTACATGTCGTGGTCGCCGCCGTGGCCCTTCTTGCCGTCCTTAGGCATTTCAGCAACCAAAGCGTCACTTGTCAGCAGCAGGGTGGCGACACTAGCAGCATTTGCCAAAGCGGTGCGAGTCACCTTAGTTGGGTCGATGACGCCAGCCTTGAGCATATCCTCGTAGGTGTCGGTCAATGCGTTGTAGCCATTGTTGCCCTTTTGGTCTGCAACCTTTTCACAAACGATTCCGCCGTCCTTGCCAGCGTTGTCGCTGATCATGGTCAGCGGAGCACGGCAAGCACGAAGGATGATGTTGTAGCCAACCAATTCATCTTGGCTCAAGTCATCGCCAGACTTGACGTTGCTACTAGAGCGAAGAAGTGCAACACCACCGCCAGGCAGAATTCCTTCTTCGACAGCAGCGCGGGTCGCATGAAGTGCATCTTCAACGCGAGCCTTCTTTTCCTTCATTTCGCTTTCGGTTGCAGCGCCAACATTGACCTTGGCAACACCACCAGCTAACTTGGCCAAACGCTCGTCCAGCTTCTCACGATCATAGTCACTGGTCGTATTTTCAATCTCGCGACGAATTTGGTCGATCCGTCCCTTGATGTCAGAGCTCTTTCCGCCACCCTCGATAATTGTCGTGTTGTCCTTGTCGATGATGATCTTCTTCGCGCGCCCTAGTTCGGCAAGGCCAACAGACTCAAGCTTGGTGCCGAGGGCTTCGAAAATTGCGGAGCCGCCGGTGAGGATAGCGATGTCTTCCATCATGGCCTTCCGGCGGTCGCCATAGCCAGGAGCCTTCACTGCCGCGATATTCAATGTGCCTCGGAGGCGATTGATGACCAAGGTAGTGAGTGCTTCACCGTCAACGTCCTCGGCGATGATCAACAGTGGCTTGCCCTGTTGCACGACTTGCTCAAGAACCGGTACCAAGTCCTTGATGTTCGAGATCTTCTTCTCGAAGACCAGGATGTATGGCTCTTCTAGAACCGCTTCCATGCTGGATGGATCGGTAACGAAGTAAGGAGAAAGGTATCCGCGATCGAACTGCATGCCTTCTACAAACTCAAGCTCGGTGTGCAAGCTCTTGCCTTCGTCAACAGTTACGACACCGTCTTTGCCGACCTTTTCCATTGCTTCGGCGAGAAGGTTGCCGATTTCACGGTCATTGTTGGCAGCGATGGTAGCGACATCAGCCATTTCACCCGTTTCGCGAATCTTCTTCGCCATCGAATGTAGCTTGGCAGTGATGTCCTCAACGGCACGCTCCATCCCTGTTTTCATTTGGATTGGGTTGACGCCAGCAACGACGGACTTGAGTCCTTCATTGAAGATAGCTTCAGCCATGACCGTTGCGGTCGTTGTTCCATCGCCAGCGACGTCACTAGTTTTACTAGCGACTTCCTTCACCATGCTAGCGCCCATGTTTTCATAGACGTCTTCCAATTCGATCTCTTTTGCGACAGTCACACCGTCCTTGGTTACGGTTGGGCTACCGAAGCTCTTTTGCAAGATGACGTTACGTCCCTTGGGGCCCAAGGTAACTTTGACGGCGCGAGCCAATTTCGATACACCGCGGCGAATCGCTTCGCGGGCTTCTTGTTCAAATGCGATGGTCTTTGGCATCTATAAAATCTCCAGATGGATTTTGTGTTTCAATTCGTTGAAGTGTGTCCGCGAGTGTCTGCCCCGGCCAACCAATGCTTGGGCAAAATGCGAAATAGATTGGATTACTCAATTACTGCAAGGACGTCGCCCTCGCTCATCAGCAGGTACTCGACATCATTGATCTCGATGCTCTCGCCCGCGTAGCTAGTGAATAGAACGACGTCACCGACTTGTACTTGGAGTTCGCTACGACTGCCGTCCTCAAGAAGCCTTCCATCACCAACGCTAACGATCGTTCCGCGTGTTGGCTTATCTTTGGCACTGTCTGGCAAGTAGATGCCACCTTCGGTCTTTTCGTTGCCTTCGTCACGTTGGACTACGATGCGATCGCCAAGGGGCTGAAGATTGACTTTGGACTTTTTCTTTGTAGCCGTCGCCATGAGCGGCACTCCTATTGTTTTTCAAGGATTAGACAGTGGGTGAGTATGGTAAATGTCAGGCTGTCGCCTTGCGAAGGCGGCCAGACTTGCGTCTCGTTGGGCTGCAAATGTATCGATTTCGAGGCCAAGCGAAACTGCAAATAGATCTCCCTCGTGGAAGATTCGTATTCGCCAAAGGTCGTTGCAATTGCGGATACCTTGCCAATTCGACTTGTTTGGAAGTGTCGCTGGGTCGCTACGCACCGCATGCGGTCAAAAAGGCACGAAAACCGTTTTGGCCTCATAGGATAGCAAACAGTGTGCCAATTCGTGGTTGAATTCGCCAGATTTGGGTGCGGGTTGCAAGAAGCCCCAACACGCCCGTGCGATGCAGACGATTTACTTGCTCTCCCTCCTTCCCAGCGGGTTCTGGGCACCGAAGCTTGCTTTGATCGTGAGAGGTCGGGCACTTCCCGCTATGTGTGGTTCCGGGCCCCCGAAAGGGTTCTTCGTTCCGAAGTCCTCGCCAAGAAAAGAACCGCCTTCGGCTCGCCGTTAAACGAAAACCTGGCTACCCGGACAAGAACGAGGTGCTGTGTCCCCGCTGGTGGCCCTCCCGCCCGGCAGGCATGCGAGTTACGACTAAACCACGAGTCTCAATTGCATTAGCAATCTTTTACTTCGGTGCTGTTTCCACAGCGCCCATGCCATAAATCCCATACTAGCCGTCTGGAAAACACTTGGCGGAGCATTCCTTTGCTGTGTGAGTCGATGGTCGTGTCCCTGTGGTGCTGATTCCCATATCCCTGTGGTGCTCATTCGTCACAAGTTTAGAGTGCCGTAGGTGCAGTGCGCGCAGGTGATGTAAGAAAAAAGCCCGCCTGCGGCTCGCCGTTAAACGAAATCTTGGCTGGCGGTGTCCGCTGTGTCCCCAGTGGCGTGAAGTGCGAAGCCTGCCATAATGGCAATGTCTGGCGGACGGGCCGAATCGAGTTCTAGCTGCCCCAGCGCCTATTGCTTCCATTCACCGGGCCTATTTAGCCAGCCTTTTAGAAGCCTGGATCTCAAAGCATTCCGAGCTTTCCACGCGATAACTTCCTCAAAAAGACCGACTGGCCACGAAAGAACCCAAAAATGACCCGCTATACCATCGAAGAATTTGTCAATTCTACGGCTCAGGACTCTACGGCTAATGACTACTTCACGCTGGAAAGCGACCGAATGCTGGAAGTCAACCTCGACTCGATGGTGTGGATGAAAGCAGGGGCGATGGTGGCCTACGTCGGGCAAATGAAGTTCACTCGCGAAGGCCTGATGGACAAAGGCTTGGGGACTTTGCTCAAACGCACGGTTACCGGCGAAGGTGCAAAGCTCACCAAAGCCGAGGGGCGCGGGCGACTCTATTTGGCAGATTCCGGGAAGACGATCAAAGTTCTCAAGCTCCAAGGCGAATCGATCATTGTCAACGGCAGCGATCTACTCGCCTTTGAACCCACGATCGAATGGGAAATCAAGATGATGAAGAAGTTGGCCGCTCTGGTCGCATCCGGCTTTTTCAACGTACGTCTGTCCGGCCACGGAATGATCGCCATCACTTCACACTTTGAACCCATTACACTCCGAGTCACTCCGAATCAGCCCGTGCGTACCGATCCGAATGCAACCATCGCTTGGTCTGGCAACCTTCAACCGGAATTCAAAACCGATGTCTCGCTCAAGAGTTTCTTCGGGCGCGGAAGTGGAGAATCCATTCAAATGGAATTTGCCGGAGATGGATTTGTCGTCGTTCAACCCTACGAAGAAGTTTCGATCCACGATATGAGCTAAAGTGCGGTAACTCCCTCGCGACGATTTTTGCCGCTGTTAATGAAAGTGATGTAGTGAGTGTTCCATTTTCGGATCAACAATTGCAATCTTACTTGGACGAGTCTCTCACGCCCGAGTTGATGGCTGAAATCGAAAAGGAGCTACGTTCCAGCGAGCCGTTGCGAGAACAGCTTCTGCAAGTCGCAGGCATGCGGGAAGCTGGCGTGCATGGGCTAGGTGAAATCTGGCGTCGTAATCGATTGAGCTGCCCAACTCGTGAACAGCTAGGAAGTTATCTGCTCGGAGCGATCGCTCCGGATCAGGAATCGTACATTAAGTTTCACCTGGAAGTCGTTGGTTGCCGAGTTTGCCAGGCCAACCTGGAAGACTTGCAAGCTCAGCGATCTGAAAAAGCCGAATCGGCACAAACTCGACGCCAGCGTTATTTCCAAACTAGCGTCGGGCATCTCAACAAAGGCTAATTGAACACACTGGAGACCTGTGTCTTCTGGTGTTAGCTTCGGCTTGCGCTCGGAGTACTGTCTGATGTGTGGAAGTCGAAGAGCCTTGATTTCGTAGGGGCCGTGAACAATCTCTCAAGACGCTTTGGCTATTTGGCATTGCCTTTTCCAAGAAGTTGCCGCAACAAAACGCTGGTACGGATGTAGTTGTCGCTGGCAGCCACATCGGTCTCGCTGCGAGGTCTGGAGTAAGGCCCACGCCTACAAATGGGCACTGAGGCGATCCAAAGCAATCATCAATTGGTGCCACTGGACCAGCAATTCGAAAGTATCCAGAGCCTCGCAATCGGTGCGGTCGAAACCGATTTCACTGATGCGGATGTCGTTCCCTAGCACCATCACGCCTTGCACGATGCTGAACTCACTTTTTTCGTCTGGGGTCAGCTCTGTGTCTTCGTAAACCGGGATGACTTGTTGAAGCGCTTTATGCACTATCCATAGAGCTGCTTTTTCCGAATCGTCGGCAGAGATTACAGTCTTTACATTACCGCTTTGTACGTAGTATTTGGCCATCTTCGTGCTTCCTTTTCACTCGATTCAAAGTTCTTTTCCCGAGGCAAAAACTCTTGTTGCCTCGACAGAAGAAGTTATCGCGGGTGGCCGGACAACTTTGGTCCAACAAGAAAAGAAAAACGACAATAGTTTTAGAAATGCGGGTTTCGGCCTGTTTTAGTCCCTGTGGACGCGAATCTTCTCTACTCCGCGAAACTTTGCAAGTTCGTAAGGGTTTTAGAGATTTCCTGGACCTTGAAACCAGGCAAACACCGTATCCTAAAGAGGGTACGTCAACGTAGTTTGGCTGAGTTGAATACAGGGAGAGCCCTCTCCAGCTATTGAATATGGGTAGCTTCCCTTCACGACGATAAGGGCCGAAACCCCAAGGATGTCAGCGACGCCGGCCCAAACCAGTAAGACATAGGTTGCTACTGTTGAAAAGTCGGTCCAGTTCGCTCTGCAGAATGGAGCTTTCTTGGCTACCAACTACCATAAGTAGGTGGTCATCGGAAGCATGTATTGGCAGGCTATTGTTCCCTCCCCTAGCTTGCGCTTTGTACTGTAAATTTTTGATCTCCGATTCAATCTTGAATCCCAATTCAATATCTCCCCCTCAAATTGGAGAGTTCGATGACCCAATGGCATCGTCATAAACTGCGCCAGGGAAAAATTACCTTGGTAATCTTGATGCTGCTCATTCTGCTCGGCGGTGGCGTGTATGCGTATTACGCGACTGGCGGTAATTCGCCCGAAGATAGCCAGAATGAAATCATCTTGGAACAAGTTACGCGCGGCCCCTTCGATCACATTGTCCGCGAACAGGGCGAGGTCGAGAGCAGTAGCAACATTGATATCAATTGCGAAGTCGAGACACGCGGTGGCGGCGGAACCAGCATTTTGTGGGTCATCGAGGAAGGGACTTATGTCAAGAAAGGTGAAAAGCTCATCGAGCTGGATTCGTCCTCTTTGGAAAATGAAATTATTTCCCAGCGCATCAATTTAGCTAGTGCTGATGCAACCGTCATCAGTTCTGCTGCTGCCGTCAAAACGGCTGAGATTTCACTCCAAGAGTATCTTGAAGGAACCTATCTGTCAGAGCGTAAGACGTTGCTCAGTGAAGTAGCACTGGCACAGCAAGAGCTCCGTAAAGCCGAGCTCAGTCTCGAAAGCGCTGAACGACTTGCTGCCAAAGGGGTGATCAAAGAACTGCAGATTGAAGCTGAGGAGTTTTCGGTTGTCAACGCAAAGAACAAGCTCGAGGCGGCGGAAGCCAAACTCAAAGTCTTGGACGAACTGACCAAGGAAAAAAACAAAGTCCAGTTTGAGAGCGATATCGAGGCAGCCAAAGCTCGGTTGAAGTCCGACGAAAGCGTTCTCGCCGAAGAAAAGGCGAAACTGGCCGACATCGAGGATCAGATCAAGAAGTGTGTTATCTACTCGCCCGACGAAGGCGTGGTGGTTTACAACAATCGCTTCAGTAGTCGAGGTGGCGCGGAGTTCGTGGTTGAAGAAGGAGCGAGTGTTCGTGAGCGACAAACCATTCTCAAGCTGCCCGACCCAACCAAGATGCAAGTTAAGGCCGATGTCAATGAATCGCGGATCACACTGATCGCGGAAGGGATGGCTGCGAAGGTTAAAGTTGGTGCTGTTCCTGGCGAAATGCTCGCCCGTGTCATGCGTGTTAATAAATACGCCGAACCAGGAAGCTGGTTCAATTCCGCCGTCAAGGAGTATGCGACATTCATTGAGATCATCAATCCGCCCGGAACCATTCGTACTGGGATGACTGCTGAGGTACGAATCTTCGTCGCTCAATTGCCAGATGCTCTGCAAATTCCGGTGCACGGAGTGTATGAATACAAGGGCCACCATTTCTGCCTCAAGAAAGGTGACGAACAAAAGCCTTGGGTAACGGTCGAAATCGAAATCGGCGCGACCAACGACTCCATGGTTACGATCGACAAAGGACTAGCCGAAGGAGATTCCATTGCGCTCAACCCACGACAGCACTTGGATCTGATGGAATTCCCAGATATCGAAGAAGTGTCCGATCGAGAAAAACTCCGTGAGATCGGCAAAGACGCGGGCAAACCTAGCAAGCCTACTCCTGGGCAAACAGGTGGTCGTGGCGGCGGGAGCGGCGGATACGGTGGCATGAACGTCAAGACGATCGTCGATTCCTTGTTCGCGAAGAGTGATAAAGACGGCGACGGCAAGATCGCGGGTGACGAAATCAACAGTCTCGACAGTCGCATGAAGGACAAAGTCAAGGACTATGACACCAACAAAGATGGAGCCTTGGATAAGCAGGAAGTCATCAAGGTGTTCAATAAGTTCATGGGCGGTGGCGGCGGAGCCGGAAGGCAAGGGGCAGGTGGCACTGGCGGCCGCGGTGGACCACCAGGACGATAGATTCAAGTAACCTCGTTGCCCAATTCCAAAGCTGGATAAAACGAATGTACGCGTGTTCGATTAAAGAACTAACCAAAGAGTATGTGCTTAAGAGCGAAACTGTGCGTGCTCTGCGCGGCGTTTCCTTCAACGTTCCTGAGGGCGATTACGTCGCGATCATGGGACCCTCCGGATCCGGGAAAAGTACCCTGCTCAATTTGCTAGGTTGCCTAGATCAACCAACCGCCGGGCAATTGCTGTTAGGCGAAGACGATGTCGCGACGATGACCGACGATCAACTTGCCGAAATCCGATCGCAACGAATCGGATTTGTCTTTCAATCCTATAACCTGATTCAGCAATTAACGGTTACTGAGAACATTCAAGTGCCTCTGTATTATCAAGGCCGATTGGGGGCTCGTGAGCGGGATCGATGTATCGAACTTGCGGACCGAGTGGGATTGGGAGACCGTTTGGATCACCGGCCTGCCCAGCTTTCCGGTGGTCAGCAACAACGTGTCGCAATTGCAAGAAGTTTGGTCAATGATCCCTATTTCATTCTCGCCGACGAAGCGACGGGTAATCTAGATTCGAAGACAACCGCCGAAATCCTCGCACTCTTTGACGAACTCAACAACGAAGGCCGCACGATCAT
This sequence comes from Planctomycetota bacterium, assembly GCA_039030255.1. Classification (GTDB taxonomy): domain Bacteria; phylum Planctomycetota; class Planctomycetia; order Pirellulales; family Pirellulaceae; genus Aureliella. Next base: position 8,990 of record JBCCEO010000218.1, read on the forward strand.
CATGGTTACGCACGAAGACGAAGTCGCCGAGCGTGCCAAGCGCGTGGTTCGACTGCGGGACGGTTTGCTCCAGTCCGACGTGAAAAACTCTGAGGAATCCCGCAAAGCCGCAGCACAGCGTGCGTTAGAGTTAGTCCCGGCAGGTGACGAATAGCATGCTGTTCCTTCGTACCTTAAGTCTGGGCATCAAAAGTCTTTTACTGCACCCGCTGCGCTCCTTCCTAACGGTGCTCGGTATCTTGATTGGCGTCGCCAGTGTGATTTGTCTGTTGGCGATCAGCGAAGGCATCAGTAACGAAGCACAAAGACAAATCGCAAGCCTGGGAGCGGATACTATCATGGTCCGTTCGGTGCCCCCGCCGACAGACAAGTTGGCGCAAAGTGGGATCACGCCCTACGGTTTGAAACGCGATGAATTTGAGATGTTGGTGCGGACGATTCCGACAATTCGTAGCGCCATTCCAATTCGGGAAATCAAACGGACGTTTAAGTTTAAAGATCGAACCGTAGAAGGTCGTTTAGTTGGGTGTACTCCAGAGTACGCAGATACGACCCGATTGACACTTGCTCGCGGGCATTTCATCACGGACGCAGAGAATTTTGGACGGGCATCCGTTTGCGTGCTTTCTTCCGATGTGGCTGCTCGGTTATTTCCCTTCGAAGAACCCATTGGGAAGAGTGTTTATCTGCCAGAGCACACGGATTTCTATCAAGTCGTGGGTGTGCTTGAGTTCCGAAATGATTCTGCTGCCATCGGAGGGTCGATGGAAGCGCAGAGCTTTAAGGATGATATCTACATTCCGATCAAAACCTTGCAGCGGCGAATCGGAGATACCGTCGTACGCCGTGCCGGTGGTGCGTTCAGTGGCGAAGAAATCCAGCTGAATCAAATCACCCTGACGGTGAATGACGTCAGCGAGGTGAAACCGACGGCTGCTTTGGTCGAAGATGCACTTCGCTCCCACGATGAAATGGAGGATGTTTCAGTTGTCGTGCCGCTGGAGTTAATTGAACAGGCGGAGCAGCAACGGCGGCTATTCTTGGTATTGGCGGGTATCATCGCTGCCGTATCTTTGCTCGTCGGCGGTATTGGAATCATGAATATCATGTTGGCCACCGTTACAGAGCGAACGCGTGAGATTGGCATTCGTCGAGCTCTTGGTGCCAAGCAGCGCGACATCATTCTGCAGTTCCTGGTCGAAGCCGGCGTGCTTAGCGTCGTAGGTGGGATCATTGGCATCGCTATCGGACTATCTTGCGTTCCCGCATTTGTTTGGGTTCGCGAGTTTGCGGCGCAGCGCTATCCCAATTCGATTCCTGAGGTCATCAGCAACGTCACTCCTGCGATCGTACCCGAGTCGATTCCAGTTTCTTTCTTGGTCTCGCTGGTCGTCGGAGTCGTGTTCGGGCTTTTTCCTGCGATGCGAGCGGCGCAAATGAATCCCATCGAAGCACTTCGGCACGAGTAGGGCAAATTAGATTCTTTGGGTCTTCTTTCGCTCCTGCGAAAGCCCGAATCCCTTTCCTGGATAACTGAGGCGGAGCTTTCTCGGGGGTGAAAGAAGACCACTCCGATTGCCTGCTGCTGAACTGGCTCGCTTGTCTCGATGGCGGACCCTGCTACACTCGATCCAAAATCGTTCTTAGCATGCGCTGAGACTCCGTTGCTCGAAGTGGAACAAAAGTGAC
>JBCCEO010000219.1:0-10642 GCA_039030255.1 Planctomycetota bacterium
AAGCAGTTTTCACCGCGAGCTGCGCTGCTTCAACGGTGCCTGGACGAAGTATGACGGCGGGATGCGTTTGAGTTCGAGAATTGAAGATTGCTGCCGTTTCGTTGTAGTTCGAATCGGTCGGAAGCAAAATCTCGCCCTCCCAGTCAGACTGTGCTTGCAAGCAACGGACTAAGGACCGGACATCGCTTGAATTTGAAGCGCTAAACGCCGGATCATCCTTTACGTTAAAATGGGGGCACTGGCGCGGTTTTAGAGCAACACCCATGTCTCAATCTCCTTCAAGGGCTCGAATTGGCTGTCGGGCTTTGAAAGAGGAATAGTCATTCGCAAAAACTTCCTGCCACACTTTTGTCGAAATCACTCGCTGTGCGGGCTTTTGAATGTTAAGGTGTCATGCGCGAATCGAAGACTTCTCTTTCGTATTATCCTTGAATGTGCCGGATTCTGCGCAGAAACAAGAAGGCACCAATCTCCAAATGGCTGAGCAAACTGAGTTCCGTGGAATCCGTTATAGCGACAAGGGTATTTCCGAACGAAACAGTAATGGCAAGCCGCTCGTTTGGGTTCCAAAGGAAGATGTTCTAAGAACGAGACTGATCTGGACTACCGAGTCGCGTTCGCCGTTACTTCAAGCTGTTTTTAGCTTTCTGCTGATGGGCATCGGTGTAGGCGCAATCGTCCTTGGATTACAAAGACCAGGAGGCTTCTCGAGATACGTCATCCTCATGATGGCTTTGCTTCCAATCGGTTTATACTTTCTCTATTCAGGATTCCGACGACGCGTAATCTTGCTCGTCGTAACAGCTGGCAGAAGTCATCGACTGGTCTTTCACCGAAAAGCGGATCTACAAGACATGATGACGTTCGTCAGTGAAGCCTCGGAGCAGTTCGGGTACAAGTTTGCGAACGAACTGCCCACGGAGATGCTCAATAGTTCTGAAGAGCAACGTGATAGCGGCGGCGTCGATTCCTGAACACCTATTATTTCTGCAGCAAAACGTGGTAAACGCGTCTGCTTTCCCCGGAAAACAATCATATACATCTTGCTTGGTGTATGCCTGGCGTTAGGCATACTCAATGCTGAATATGAAAACAGATTCCCACTATCTGGCGATCCTTGATTTTTACGGTGCGCAGCGAGCTGAGAAGTCAAAAAAAGCCAGTCGTAACTCGCGAACTCCGTGAAGTTGACAGCCACTGGATTGAGTTGGCACTGGAATTGTCTGTATCTTTCCCTCAAACAAGCCCGAAAGCACAGAACCGGATTCTTGCAAATTCGCAAGGAATCTTGAACCAAAAGGATTGTGCAAGGATTTTGGAACGGATGCCCCAAGTCTGGACTGCTGAAGACGGGGGATTGCAGATGAAGTAAACTAGGGTGAGATACTTTTAGCGTCCTGGGATTAGGAAACACGATGGTTCGAATCTTGAAACAAGCTTGTTGGAGGAGTTGGTTGGCGGGCATTTTTTGCTTGCTTCTCTTCTCGGGCATAGCAGATTGCTCAGAACCGAATTTGATGTCGCGAGCCATGTATCGTGGCCCTGTAGATTTGGTGTTCAGTGGCGGTGAAAATCGGGCAGTCACCGTCAACGAACTGTCAGCCACTGTCTCGTTGGTTGATCTGCAGAGTGGAAAAGTGCTAGATGAAAAGCCCGTCGGCAAACGGCCTGGTGGGATCGTTGTGATCGGCAAGGACGAAGTCTTAGTCTCATCGCGATATTCGGGGGCACTGTATCGATTTTCCGTTGGATCCGATCGACTTCAACTTATTGCGTCAATCGACGTTGGATTTGAACCACTTGGCTTATCCATCTACGAGGACAAAGTTTTTGTTTGTTGCCAAGCTAGCGGCGAGGTAGCGGAAGTTGACCTGAGGTCAAATGCAGTTGTCAAACGGTTTGCAGTTGGAAAGTGGCCCCGCTATTCAGCTTTGTCTCAAGATGGAAAGCGATTGGCAGTAGGTCTAAGCGGTCAAAGTGAAATTGCGGTGGTGAACACTGAGACCGGAGAAAGCCTCTACGAAGTAGCCTTAAATGGTGCAATCAACTTTGGCCACTTGGAGCTTTCGAGCGACGGGCAACAGGTGTATTTTCCTTGGATGATCTACCGAACAAACCCGATTAACGTGCGGAACATTCAACTCGGTTGGGTGCTAGCCAGTCGGGTTGCTAGGGTCCGTATGGATGGACCAGCGTATCGCGAAGCCATTTCGTTAGACGTTCCGAGGCTAGCGGTTGCGGATCCGTTTGGGATTGCCAAGACACCGAATGAACACCGCCTCGCTGTATCTTCTTCTGGCACGCACGAACTGCTGGTTTACCGATTGCAAGACTTGCCGTTCGTCGGAACGGGTGGACCAGGCGACTTAATTGATCGGCGATTAATGCAAGACCCTGATCTGTTTTATCGAATCGAGCTTGGTGGAAGGCCGATGGGCTTGGAGGCTTCCTCGGATAACCAGACCGTCTTTGTTGCGAATCATCTGTTGGATTCAATTCAGGAAGTCGATTTGGAATCTCGCGAAGTGGTTCGAGAAATATCGCTTGGTGATGCGCCTTCCGACGCGGAAGAAATGATCGCACACCGTGGCATGGAAATCTTTTATGACGCCGAGCGAAGTTTGGACCAGTGGTATAGCTGTCACTCATGCCACCAGGATGGTGGAACCAACGCCAAGGCAATGGATACTTGGAATGACGGTAGTAAGATGACGAACAAAACGGTCTTGCCCTTGGCTGGCCTTGAGCGAACGGGACCCTGGACCTGGCATGGTTGGCAGGAGGATCTGAGTGCCTCATTGCAAAACTCCTTCGTTTCAACCATGCAAGGCAAGGAGGCATCGCAAGAAGATTTGGCCGCGCTTCGCAAGTATTTGGGAACTTTGGAGCCAGCTCCCAATCCATTCCAATCGGCCATGAGGGAGGTGACTAGCGGGCAAGGCAACGGGGATAAGACTGCAGTGGATAACAATGATATGCTTCGCCAGACATATGCTCGTGGCAAGGATTTGTTTTTTAGCGCCGATGTTGGTTGTTCGGATTGCCACTCTGGCTCGAACTACACCGACGGAGAAATTCACGACGTAGGAATGGTTCGTGAGACGGATATGTATGAAGGTTATAATACTCCTAGTCTCGTCGGAGTCTACAAGAAGCCCCGGCTATTGCACGACGGAAGAGCAAAATCGCTGGAAGTGGTGCTGAAGAAGTGGCATCGGCCTGACGAAATTGGCGGAGGTGCTGAACTAAGTGATTCGCAGCTTGCGGATCTCGTCGCCTTTCTAAAAACGCTTTGAGATCAAGTGACCCGCGTCATGAGTCGCATCAGGCTACTCTACATCTTTTCTCTCGCTGCTCTTCCTGTATTGATGCCCCAGTTGGTTGAGGGGAAGCAAAGATCGCCGAACTTTGTCGTTATCTTGTGTGATAATTTGGGATACGGAGATATCGAACCCTTCGGCGCTGAAGCGATAAAGACTCCTTCACTCAATCGAATGGCCAGGGAGGGCTGCCGTTTCACGGACTTTTACGTTACCGCAGGTGTCTGCACGCCTTCGAGAGCGAGCTTGATGACGGGCTGTTACGCACAGCGAGTTGGTATGCACGACAACCCGCGCGATGGCCTGGTGTTGCGGCCCCTATCGCCTTATGGCTTGAATCCAAGTGAGATCACCATTGCCGAGTTGTTAAAAGCTAAGGAATACGCAACGGCGTGTATCGGTAAGTGGCATCTCGGGGATCAGAAAGAATTTTTGCCGACTCGGCAAGGTTTCGACTCCTACTTTGGCATTCCGTACAGCGATGACATGACGCGGGATACGGGTCTAAGACTTGCCGAGCGTTCACCCGCGAACAAGATGGACGCCAAGAGTTGGCCGCCATTGCCGTTGATGCAGGACGAAAGCGTCGTGGAAGCTCCCGCGGATCGCAGTTTGTTGACGAAGAAGTATACGCTCAAAGCACTCGAATTCATCGAAGAAAACAGCGGGCGCCCGTTCTTTTTGTATTTGTCGCACGCTATGCCTGGAAGCACTTCTGTGCCCTTCGCAAGCGAAGGGTTTCGCGGCAAGAGTAGTGCAGGACCATGGGGCGACGCCGTCGAGGAAATCGACTGGTCGACCGGTCAGATCCTGGACAAATTGCAAGAATTGGGAATTGATGAGAAAACGCTTGTCATCTGGACTTCTGATAACGGTTCGCCGATGGCCAGGAATGAGTCGTCACCTTTCCGCGGTAGTAACGGAGAGTTGCATGGTCGCGGCTATTCAACAAGTGAAGGTGCTTTTCGTGTTCCGACGATCGCTTGGTGGCCATCGAGAATCGAAGGCGGTCGGGTTTGTTCCGAGCTAGCAACGACAATGGATTTGCTTCCAACTTTCGCCAGCCTGGCTGGTTGCGAAGCTGTGCACGAAGTCGATGGTCATGACATGCAAGGTCTGCTATTGGATAATTCTACAAATTCGAGCTACGAGGCGTTTTACTATTACCAACAGGCGCAACTACAAGCGGTTCGGTCGGGAAAGTGGAAGCTATTTTTGCCTTTGCGGGAATTCTCACGGCACCCTCATTTCAAGAAGGTGGCAGCCTCAGGGAGCAAGCCGCTCTTGTTTGATCTTGTCGCTGACGTTTCCTGTCGAGAAAATGTTGCCGAGAATCACCCGGATGTTGTAGCTCGGCTTAGTGGTCTTGCTGAGACGGCTCGTCAGGATCTTGGCGATCGAAACAAGCTCGGCAAAGGAAATCGAACTATTGGCAAGACAACTCAGCAACCAACGCCCAGGGTAATGGACTGACAGTTGGCCCGTTCAATCATTGCGGTGAGATTCTGTTTTCTGGACGCATAGCAGTGTCTTTTGAGTATCAAATCCAAGGAATCGAATGCCCAAAAAGCCCAAAGTATCGATCCGCAGTTTTGGCATCTACGATCATTGGGATCCCGAATCGAAAACTTTGCCTAGAGTGATCGAATTTACAACGACAGTGCAGGCGAAGATTGATATCGAGTTTGGGATGGTCGTGAACATTACGGGCGCTAAGAATCAGCTCCTCGAGTATTGCATCGACCATCCAGGTATTCGTGATGATGCAGGCAAAGTTCGCGCGCCATTTGTTGGTGAGATCTACGTCAAATCCAATGATTGGGATTTCTATCTTGGTGATACGATTTGGAATCCGATCGATGACAAATTGGGGCTATGGCGAATGACTGTTTCTTTTGATGGCATCGTTGCCGCTGAGAAGAGTTTCGACGTCGTGCGAGAATTGCCGTAGGAAGTTAGCATCAAGGTCCTATTTGCAGATAGAACCGTTAAGCTCTGGCCCCAAAGTCTGGAACGAAGGCTTGGCGTCTCCATCTTATCTGAGGCATATAAGCCCTAGAAGTTGCGAAAAGGTCGACGCGGCTCACATTCGTCCATTTCTCGCCGCCAGCGTTGAAAGGCAGTTTTCAACTCCAGCAGCTTTTCAGGTCGTGAGTCGGATAGATCCTTGCTTTCGCCAATATCATTGCTGAGATCGTATAGGCCCGTGTGGCCAGGTGTTTGGATGCACTTCCAATTGTGAATTCGTGCTGCAAGCATGTCTTTCCGTTGCCAGAACATCGATTTGCGTGGCGAGGCAATGTTCTCTTGAAGCATCGGACTCAAGTCGAATCCGTCCAAGTGCACTTCCTTTGGCTTCTCTACACCGGTCCACGTCAGCAAAGATGGCAAGATATCCAAAGCGGTGCAAAACTGCTGGCGGGTTTCTCCTGCAGGCAGCACGTTTGGGTACTTGATGATTGCGGGTACGCGAATTCCACCTTCAAACATTTGTCCCTTTTTGCCACGCAGCGGCGAGTTGTTCGCGGCGCCGCCACCGCCATTGTCTGAAAAGAAAATCACGATGGTATTGTCGGCAACACCGTAGTCTTCGAGTTTTTTCAGGATGCCACCTATTGCTGCATCCATTTGTGTGACAGAAGCAGCAAACTCGAGCCGACGCGAGGCCTTGTTGAGAACCGTTGCTGGCTTGCCGTAGCGTTGGCCCTGCTGTTTGCCTGCCTTGCTGGCAAGTTCTGGATAAAGCTTTTTGTATTCCTCCGTTCCTTGGGCGGCACTACGAATGATCGAATCCAGGTTGGATGCTCCGTGTGGAGCGTTGAAGGGCAGGTAGAGAAAGAAGGGTTGGTCATGAACGTCAGCAAGAAATGCCTCTGCCTCTCGGCGGAATAAATCTGTGCAGTATGTTCCCTTGTCAGCTTCGGTGGGTGAATTGTCTCGATACATACTGGGCACACCGTATCGCTCATGGGTAAAGTAATCGATGCCTGTATTCACAAACCCGTAGAATCGGTCGAAACCTTTTTGGAGCGGTAGGAAGCGGTGCAATGTCCCCAAATCCCATTTTCCAAAAATGCCACTGCGATAGCCACGAGCGGCGAGCATTGCAGGCAAGATGATCTCGCGGGTATCCATTCCGCCGATGCGTTCAAAGGAGACTTCGTACTCCGCCGGCGTATATTTCTTGCCGTAGTCCGGAGCCTCATTGCGAATCATGTCGTAGATGCCATTTCGCTGTGGGAAACGCCCCGTCAAGAATCCCGCGCGACTTGGCGTGCATGCGGGCCAAGCAACGTAGAAATTCGTTAGCTTCACACCTTCCTGCGCCAGCCGATCGAGGTTTGGTGTGATAATTTCTTCGCTGCCAAAGCACCCGAGATCGTTGTAGCCTTGGTCATCACTTACGATAAGCAGGATGTTGGGTGGCTTTTCCGCATCGGGATTTGCAATCGCCAAGGTTTGCCAGCAGGCAAGCATCGCAAATGCCGAGAGGAATCTGAACCATCGTGTAGGCTGGTAATACCGCATGGGCTTGAGGCTCCTACGAATCAGATCCAGGAGCTACTTTGGGTTTTACCATGCAGTGGAAACCCATGCAGATTTCTTCGTCTTCGCGTTCCGTGGAGGCACTTTGCAACAAGGCGTTGACTTGGGCGACTTGTTCAGGATTCAACGCGGCTGAAACGATATGTTTTTCTCCGCCAGGACCAGTGACTACAGTCGTTAACACAGCGACCGTATTCGGCTGTTGCAAAGCCCCGAGCACATGTTCGCCCATCTGTTGTACCGGATTCTTGATCGAAGTCACAAATTGTACCATTTGCTGCTCAGAAAGATTCACAGCACCATCGGCAGGGGAATCTTGACCCGGGTCTTGAGCAGGGTTGGGCTGGCTGGAGGACGGTGTGTCGTTCGGATCGGACTGAGGTTCAGGAGAATTCATGGACGCGCATATTCCTTAGAAACGAAGCGGATTGAGATATTCGTATGTTAGCAGGGTGAGCAAGAATGCACACGTGAACTAAGGGCGGTTCATCGTAATAGTATTCTGGAAACCGAACTTGAATTAAAAACTGCGCCGGTTTGCCAAACCAGTTCGGTGCTGGGCGATTGCGGCTTTCGCCATCCCGAGAACATCCCTATGGATCAATCTAGGCGAGAACTAATTGGAATAGGCGAGCGTAATAAGAATGAAAGAGTTTCCAACTATTGCCACTGAATTGCTTTGGCTAGAATTCGAACGCAAATGAAAGATCCCGCGATTTTTTCCAAATCTAGATGGTCCTGGAAATGAGTTGCAGTCATGCAAAGATCTGAAAGCGAAGACGAAAGAAAAGACAAACAACAAAGTTGGCCAGAGGTAGACGAGCCAGCTGAAGTTGAACAGTGGCAGACGCGTTACAGCCTCTGGAGTTTGCTTGTTGCCACAACCTTGGTTGCGCTTTCGATTGTATTGCTGAAGTACTTTTCGATTTTCGCGGTGCTTGGCATTTTTTTCGTCATCATCGTGACGGATTATTCGCTTGCGGCGTATAAGCATCCAGCGCGACCAGCCATTGTGCGAGGGCTTTGGGGGATCGTCCTGCCGGCTTTATGTGTCATTTACGATCCGGGATTCTTGCATGAAACATGGTATTTTCCTGGTTCCCAAGATATGCGTTTTCGGCTGGAACCCCGCGGAATGCTCCTGATTCCTCCCATCGCGTTGCAATCATTTGGAATGGGATTGTGGTTGTTATTGGCGCAGCGGCTACCGCCAAGTCCATTTATCGAAGGTTTTTTTTACTTTGGGGCTACACTGGCTTCGATTATCGGATTGTGCCTGCTTCCGATTTCTCTGATTGGTATCATCTTGCTGGGGCTTGGGCTTCTTGGCCTAACACCCTTCTTGACCGCTTATCATTTTGTAAAGACGGCCGCTGATGCAGGACGAGGCATCGGCAACGATCCATCTGATGAATCGAAGAGTTCGCTCTGGCCCGTTTGGATGGGGCTCGGTTATCTGTCCGCAATCGGGCTTTCGCTCCTCTGCTCCCAAGCCCTAGGTCTCTTAGAAGGATTCACGATTGCGGAAATGCTAAGGGCCGTGTGGACGGGTTTGAATAGTTTCTGAAAGAGTCTTCGATTTGAATTGCAATTGCATTCCGGAAAACGATGGCGCCCGTCTATGCCAAAGCCCTAGCCACACACTGCTTCATTTTCTCGAGCCCAGTGTTAGCAACCTCCTGTGGCGGTAGCTTGTAGTAGTCACGATTGAAGAGTTCTAGGCTGAGCGTCCCAGCAAATCCACCGGCAACCAACGTCTGCAAGATATGATCCATGGGTGCCACTCCATCACCCGGATAGACGCGATCCGCATCGTTGATCTTATCGCGTGGCATGTCTGGATAGTCATTCATGTGCAGGCAATGCATTTTGTGACCTGGGATGAGTCCAATATTGCTGAAGTCGCTGCCGCCCTTGTACAGGTGATAAACATCGAGCAATATACATGCATCGGGGTGATTGGCTGCGGCGGCGACGTAGAGTACTTCCTCCAGCTTGGACAAATTCTTCGAGAATCCCCATAATTCAACTTGGGGCAGCACTCCTGTCTGCTTGCCAACCTCGAGAAGTGCTGCGTAGCGATCGCCGGCTGCGTTGAGGTCGAGTCCTGCTTCGCGAGTGGCACCCGTTGGCGGAGCGGCAATCCGAGTTCCGCCGAGAGCTGCAACGATTTCCATATCACGCTTGCAGTTCTCTAATCCAGATTTCCTTTTTTCCTCGTCGTCTACGATCCAGTTTCCAAACGCGATGGCACTGTCGATACCAAGTCCAAGATCGTCGATTTCTGCTTTCAGTTCCTTTATTTTGCCACCGCCGTTGGTGAACTTGCCGACGTCACGGAGCCAAATTTCCAGCGAATCGTAACCAGCTTTGGCGGCGATCTTGATTTGATCGCTGATTGGAACTGCCGAACCGTTAATCGTGCTGGTGTTGAGGCAATAGCGGAACTCCGGAGCACTTTTACCGCCAGAATCGTTGTCAGAGCTCGCCGCCTGGGTGGATGCTGCCAGAGTCGCCGCGCCGCAAGCGGCAACAGACGCAGCGAGAAAAGATCGGCGATTGGAGGGCGAAATGGGCGGCGTCTGCTTGTCCTGAGTATGATTGGTTTTCATCGCGGTTGGTCAATTCGTGGGAGAAGGGATAGTCCATCTATGTTGCCGAGTCGGAGATATTAGTCTAGCAGAAGGCCGATGCTGTATCGCCAAAGCCCGGTATAGTCTTGGTTTTCAAGCCAGAATGGGTTAGTTTACGTTTTCTCGAAACGGTGGCTGGATGTGAAGTGAAGCTGCAGCAATTCGAGATACTATCACTCGGACTACTTTTCTTTGGTTCAAGATTAGCGTTCCGGAACTATAAATGGAGCGTGGCTTTGTTCTCACATTGGCGGAGCCGACACGCTTGGCTATCAACCCTTAATCGAATTGTATTAAACAGGATCTTCGATGAATCGTTTCTGCAATTTCATGCTGCTGGCACTACTCTTTGCTTCGCCCTCCTTCGCCCCTTCGGCGTTCGGTTGGCAGGATGCAGATACCGGCTCGGCGGCTAACGCTGATGATTCCGCTCAAGATACTTCAAACGAAACAGCCCCCGCCGACGACGGAGCAAGCGACGACTCGGACGAACAGAAAGCAGACGGGCTCGACGTATGGATCGATAAGAAATTTGATCCGATTGCTTCCGCTTGGGAAGGACTGGTACTAACTTCGATTCCGGTTGGTTCCAAGACTCCAGACGTCGAATCCCTGGTCGACGCAACGAAGCTGAGTGAGCTTGGCCTCTCACTTTCCGAAGAGAAAAAAACAAAAATCGAGAATCTTCTGATTGAGCGTGATGCGGCCATCGCAGCAGAGAAGATCGGCGGCGAAAAGTCGAAGATTGAGGCCAATTACAATGAGCAGATCTTGGCATTGCTTAACGCCGACGAGGCCTCTCAATTCACAGAATTGCGAAAAGTGCCTTTTGTTCTCTTACTTTTGATTGGCGGTGCTGCCTTCTTCACGGTCGCGTTCGGATTTATCAATCTGCGTTTGGTGCCTTTCGCGATCAAGGTGGTGAGTGGCAAGTTCGACAAGCTTGAGAAGAGCGGTGCAGCGGATGTCAAGCCAAATGTTAATGAAGTCGAAGGAGATGTGGTCGATACGATTCGCGACGAAGGTGAAAAAGGAGAAGTCTCACACTTTCAAGCCCTCGCCACTGCCGTGTCTGGCACGGTCGGACTCGGGAACATTTCGGGTGTCGCAGTCGCGATCGCAGTAGGCGGTCCTGGTGCAACA
>JBCCEO010000220.1:0-10612 GCA_039030255.1 Planctomycetota bacterium
GGTTGCGTCTTATTGCTTGGAGTTTTCGAACTTTTCCCGAAACTCCTCGATCCCGATCTCCTCCCTCATCAGCAAGCCGGCTTGGCCAACGAGCCGCAAGTAGAAATCGCTAGGCAGGCCTTCCAAATTTGAAAACGCCACACCTTCTCCAACCGGCGGCGAGTCGGTAACTTTGAAAATCGCCGTCCCCTCATCGACCTCGTCAGACATGGCAACATACAGCATCTGAGCACCAGAATCTTTGGCAGCTGCTATCTGAGAAACCAGAAAACGGCCACCCCGTCGCGGAATTTGGTTCAACGGGCCTCCATGAAGATTCTTCCAGCTGAATCCTGGAAAAACAACTGGCAGATATCGCCCTGGCTCAAGCCACTGTGAATTCATATCTGCCTTCCAAACTCGCTCTGCATGTCTCTTCGCTCCGTCCGGAGAATCATACCGTCCCACTGTCCAAGGACTAACCAGATCTGCTTCTTTCACCAACTGCTTCAAAAGTGGATCGTCGACAGCGTCACGCTTTCCTTCACGCCAATACGTAGGAACGCCAATCATGATCGAGCACCCACCTGAAGGCAGATTCCGTAGGCCAGCAATCAAATCTCTGCATTCCTCAAGTCCATAATCTCGACCATCACCAAATCCGATTCCCCAAAGGGCAACTAGAGGCTTTCCGCCTACGCGTTGATAACACAGATCCGATGCCAAGTGATACTTGCTCTCAATTTGTTTCCAATCCTCCAAGACTTTTGCAACTTGTCCCTTTCTTAATCCCGACAAGTCGTACATCAATGCAAAAGTTCGTCCCGAGCTCAATGAGCTGCGGTACACGTTGTCTAGTACTTTGTTTTTATGGGCGAGCAGCTTCGGATTGTTGAGACCATTGGCAAATCGTTGAAGGAAGATACTATCGATCCCATACTGTTGCATCCATTTGCAATGCAGTTCCACAGTTCGGGGATGGGCGCTACTAAAAACTTCTGCCGACTTGCCGCCGCTCAGCAAAAATCCAGTTTTGAAACGTTCTTCAGGGGACAATTCCGAGACGTCCGGCCACATATCTACGGTCACATTACCTGGAGCAAAATCTCGGTTTGAGCGACGAGCCCAATGCTTCCAGCCCAGCGCCATGCCGTCTCCCTCGCAGTTAAACCATCCCTGATAGCCACAAACGACTTTGCCACGCATTGATTCGTTTCCGACCTGCCGGGCATGGGCGTGATTGATGACAAAAGCCGTCAAACGCTCAGAGCGAAACCATCCTTCCCACATATTGTGGCCTTGGCCAGCAATGACTTCGATACGGACCGCTCCGCCCATCCTACGCAACTGCCCTGCAAGCGCGCTAGAATTCTCTTCGATCGGAACGATTTTGTCCTGGTCACCGTGGATATGAAAAACGGGCACGCGTGCGTGGGCCAGCGCTTGCATCCGGCTGATAGGATTGTACTTATCCAAATCCTTCTCAAGTTCATGCGCGGTCATTTTGTAAGCCGGCGCGGCGTTTGATATCCCAGGATAACTGGCCAAATTGCAAACAGGGTATATCCCGGCAACGGCGGCAACTTTGTCCGAGTTGTCTGCTGCCCAACTGTAGAGCATTAAGCCACCGCGACTGCGAGCCAGCAAAACGGGCTTCGGTGCATAATTGCGTTTTTTTGTCAGATGCTCGTACAATTCTTGATACTGACGCGTTCCATTTGGACTTCCATACGATTCGCCAACGTCGATGCCTGCGATGGCAATCCCGCTTTGATGGAACCTCTTGATCATCCAATGCTCTTCGGGTCCCGGCAGACGATTCGCGAATGTGGGCGCATACCAAACCCAAGGCATGGGACCATCAACCAGAAACTCTTGAGACGGTTCCCACACAAAAGCTTTCGCACCGTCGAGCTCAAAGTCTGTGCGTTCACCAGTCGTTTGCTGAGCCCCAGATACTCCGCAGGCGCAGATCAAAGCTATCAGTAGGAACATGGGTAGTGGGAGCGTGAAATGGCGTGGATTCATTCAATCCTCCAAGAGGGGCCCGCTGCGGATCGTCTGAAATCTTGTCCGTGTCAGCAAAAGCCTCTAGAGTTTACGGGAGTTTAAAAAAGACTGCACGGTGGCAATAAATTCTTGAATCTTAAAAGGCTTGGCAAGGACGCATTCCAAACCATTTGAGAACTTTAGCTCTCCATTTTGATCCAAAAGATCACCACTTAGCCCCAAAATGGGTGGACAATCTACGCCAAGTTCCTTGCGAATCGTTTGGGCTGCTTCCACTCCACTAATATCCGGCATTCGTATATCCATCAGGATTAAATCGGGACGTTGTTTTCGACAAAACTCGATACCTGCAATTCCACCTTCTGCCTCATGAACGATGTATTTGAATCTTTCTAATACACGTCGAACAACCTCGCGACAATCTACATTGTCATCGACCACCAGAACAACTTGTCCCGCAGAAACATCCAGGCCTGATGGCTCAATGACTTTGGACTCAGGCGGCTCTACCTCGGCAACAGGTAAGGAAAGTACAAACGCACTACCAGCTCCAGGCTTGGAGGAAACTTGGATCGTACCCAGCATCGCTTCAGCCAGCGCCTTCGAAATGGAAAGGCCAAGACCAGCACCAGCAACCTTTTGAGTAGTCCCGCGCTCGAAGGGCTCGAAAATTCTTTCGATGAGTTCCTCTTCTATGCCAGGTCCATTGTCTGAGACTCGGAACTCAATCTTTTGTTCAGGAATCTTTTGTAGAGTCACGTTCAATTGGACTCGCCCTGATGGGGGAGAATAGATCAAGGCATTCCCAACAAGATTTCCGAGGATCTGTCGCAGCTTTTGGCGGTCGACCAGCAAAGATGCTGGTACATCCTGGGATGTGACGAAATCCAGAATGATAGATTTTGCGTGTGCAATCGGAAGGTAGGTTGATGCTAAGTCCTGAATGATGTCCGTCATCAAAGTCTCTGAGCGATTGATTTCGATACGTCCAAGCTCAATCCTTGACATCTCGAGCACATCATTGATTAACGAAGTAAGCGCATCGCCATTCCGGGTGATTGACTGCAGCATCTGCAGCTGAGCCTCCCCAAGCACCTCCTCTAGCTCCAGAATCTGCGCGAACCCCATGATTGCTGTCATCGGTGTGCGAAGCTCGTGACTGATATTTGCAAGGAATTTCGTTTTGCAGCGATTTGCAGCTTCCGCCTCGGCTTTTGCGCTGAGCAATTGCTTCTCGATCTCGGCTCTTCGAAACTCTGTTTGTGCTCGCGCGCCGAAAATCTTGAGAATCATTTCCTCATGATCCAGAAGGCGACTTTTAGGGCCCGAATGCAATAGCGCAATATGCCCGATCGGCTTGCGATTCTCATCGAGTATGGGAACTCCAACATACGACTCTGCATTGAGTGTTTGCAAATCTTCGTCGTTAGGAAAGAGCTTTTGCACCCCCTCTTCAATGCAGCTGGTTTTCGCTTCGTTATAAATAGACCAGCAAGGAGTTTCTTCAATCGAATAACGAATCGGCGGAAGGAAGTTATCGCAAACAAGAAAACATACCATCTCTGCCTCGTCCTCTTCTTCGACCAACTTGGCTACAAATGCTACCTCCATACCGAAGGCTTTGGAAAGCGTCTTCAGTGCAGATCGAAAGTAGTTGTCGCCGATCTGTGCAGCAGTGCCTTGGAGTGCAGACTGCAAAAGTGCCTCTCGCCGAGCGATAGAATTGATTTCAACAAGCATGATATGCAGGTAGTCCCTCATCTCACAATGAATCTTCTGGCTTGAGGCTAGATAGGTCCGGTAAACTCCATCCCTGGAACGCAACTCGATTTCCAAACATTGCTCGCTTTCGATGAGTAATTTCACCGCTGCAACTTCATGATCCAAATCGCCTTGGTGCCGCGTCAGTCCGGAAATCAGTTCCAAACAAGATTGACTCGGCGATCTTGCGCCAAACAAATCTAGGAATGCTGCATTGAGCTCAAAACCCTCTTTGCCTTCGGGATCTAGGATGACTTGGGCGTGACGCGACAGGAGAAATAGCTCGCTATCCTTCATTTTGCGCTTGTGCTTTATGTGATCGTCTTAATCTTGCTCTTGCGGCCTTGTGCAGTTGTGCGACAAGCCCTGCGGACACTTTCGAAGAGCATGGTATCAGAATTCTTCGAGTCTACCGCAGTATCTCTTACGACGGCCTCGTTTCGAACTACATCTGCAATCGCAAGCAGTTGTTGACTCGCACCTGTGTTTATTGCCTAGCCCAGGCGCCTGCCGAGTCAGAGACGAAATGCAAAGAAAAACGCTTTCGACTGGAAAGCCTGTAGCGAGAAATTGAAGCGCATCGTGCTACAATAGGGTTCCTGCCGTTCCCTCCTCAATGACTAGCCATGCAGATTCTTCGTTGCTTTCTCTACACCTCTGCAATTCTCTTTCCCTTCAGCCTTTTTGGGCAAGGTGAGCCGGGCATAGCGCCTGCCGAGCTGCAAAACGCAAAAGGCGTTCACGCAAATAATAAGGATCTCTTGGGCTTCCGCGATTTGGTTGAACAAGACTCGCCGTCCCTGCTATGGTCGTTTGAAGATTCAGCGTTCGCTCCGCAAACACTTTCTCCGCACAGGGTAAAAGGAGATTTCAAGCTTATTCGGGTCGGAATGCCAGCTCTACAAGCAGGGGCGCGACCGCCACTGTTCAAGAATATGCCTCTTGATCACCAAGCGTTGAAACTCGACGGTCAAAGCTATCTTCGCATTCAGGATCCTGGTGTCGAAAGTGTTTTCGATTTCGAAAAAGGCGATGCAATTACGATCGAAGCTTGGGTGGCTCCGGAACGATTACAAGGATCCTATACCTACATCATTGGCAAAGGTCGAACGTACCTGACCGGACAATCAAAAGAAAATCACAATTGGTCCCTGCGTCTATCCCAAAAGGGTGGCGGAGCCGGTTTGTCGTTCATGTTCCGAAGCGCGGGTCAGAACAATGACTATCACCGTTGGGAATCGCTTGAGACAATCGCCGTCGGCGATGGCTGGCATCACATCGGCGTTGCTTATACCTTTGGAAAGAAGAATAGTATTCGTGGTTACATCGACGGTCGGGCCGTAGCTGGCAAATGGGAACTCGGCGGCGACACCGACCGCGCTCCTCAAGTGAACAACGATGAAGTCTGGATAGGTTCGTCTATGGCCGGCAACCGCGCAAGCAGCTTTGCAGGCGGTCTAGATGAGATTGCTATCCACCGAAAAATACTTTCCCCTGAACGTTTCGCTGAGCGTTATGAGTACGCATCTTCGCCGATGCCGAGCGTGGAGGTTCTTTCGAACAAGGTTCTTGTGCAACTATTCGATAAGGTCCCTGACCAAGCCAGTTGGAATTTTCGTTCTCTCAATTTCGCCGAGTCGTTTACACAGGAAACATTCGCATTTACCGAATTACCTAAACGCTATGATCAGCGTGGTGTGCGTATCGATCGCCCAACGCCCCTGCTGCTGCATGCGCATGCTGACGTGGTCTTACCTAAGGGCAAGCATCGCTTGCTATTTCGTTCACGTGAAAGATCACGCTTGTTCCTGGACGACAAATTGCTGGCTGAAACCGATAGCTACGCGATCTCAGATATCGCCAACGGTCCCGTTTTTGAGTTAGACCGCAACCACGCTCCCAACATTCGCCCATTGCAGCGGGGTGATCGCCAACAAGTTGTAGAGATCGAGGGAGATGGCAAAACACACCGCCTGCGATACGAGGCTCTCCTTGGCCTGAAAAAACGCAAAGCCTACCTCGGCGAAGCAAGTGTGAGCGTCGCGAAGCCATCGGAGGATTTTCAGATTATTAGCTTCTCGACTCCTTTTGCCCTAACCAACGTCGGTTGGCGGGAATTTCGTGAAATGGATCGACGAAGACTTGTGGGGGTCAATAAGCGACGGCGAGACGAAGCTGGAATTCAGGCCACCAAATATTGGGCGAAAAGGCATGTGCGTGCTCGCGAGTTTGCAAGCGCTGCTGGCCACGATGAAAAACGTAATGTCGATTCCTTTTTTTCGCCCGTTCCCAATGCCAAATCGTTAGACGATCTCGCATTTTTGCGAAGGCTGTGCCTTGATGTGGTCGGCACCGTTCCAGATCGTGAACTTATTGGTCAATTCCTGCGGCTTCCAGAGTCCGAACGACGTTCCAGGATCATCGATCAATTATTGGCCGACAATGAAGGCTGGGCGGACCATTGGACAGGCTATTGGCAAGACGTACTAGCAGAGAATCCTAACATCGTGAATCCGACGCTTAACAACACCGGTCCATTCCGCTGGTGGATTCATGAGAGCTTCCAAGAGAACAAACCCTTTGACCGATTCGTGACCGAGTTGGTGATGATGGAAGGTGGAGAGACCGAGGGGGGGCCTGCCGGATTCGCGCTAGCATCAGCCAACGACGTGCCTATGGCGGCCAAAGGACACTTGATAGGGCAAGCCTTCTTAGGCATTCAAATGCAGTGCGCACGCTGTCATGATGCTCCGGCTCATGAAATCGTGCAGGAAGATCTTTTTTCCTTAGCTGCAATGCTCAAGCGGGAACCAGAACAAGTCCCCAAGACTAGCTCGATTGATTTGCCGCCCGAGGAACTCGCCCAGATAGGAGTGGCGGTTACCTTGAAACCCGGCTCCGAAGTGACACCTGCTTGGCCCTTTCCAAACCTTGCCAGTCCAGATATTCCAGCTGGTGTGCTCCAAAGTCCTGGTGATACGCGTGAACAATTGGCTGCCCTCATAACCTTGCCTCAAAATGTACGATTTGCCAAGGTCGCCGTCAATCGCTTGTGGAAGCGATACCTTGGTCGCGGCCTCGTCGATTCTGTAGATGATTGGGAAGTCGCGGAAGTATATCATCCTGAGCTCTTGAATTGGCTCAGTTTTGAATTCATCCGGAGCGGATACAATCTCAAGCATCTTGCTGGCTTGATCTTCGCCTCGCAAGCTTATCAACGCATTGCATCCACAAAGCCTAGCGCAAACGGCGATTCCTTCCAACCTGCGCAAAAGCATCTTGCCGCAGAACAATTGCTTGATTCGATGTTTGTTATTTCAGGCAAACCCTTCAACGCAGGCCAGATGACTTTCGATATTGATGGAGCTCGACCTGCCCATCTCTCCCTTCACCTCGGCCGTCCCCGGCGAGCCTGGATGTTTACTGCAACATCCAACGAACGGGATAGGCCAGGATTGGCGATGCCTTTCGCCGAGCCTTTTGTAACCTTCTTGGAGCAGTTCGGCTGGCGCGGGTCGCGACAAAATCCAATCAACCAGCGTCCCGACGATTTGACTGCTTTGCAACCCGCCGAATTCGCCAACGGAGTGCTGGCACAACGCTTGATTCGATTGTCCGACGACCATCGAATCACAAAATTTGTCCTGCGTAAGGACTTAAAGCTTGAGGAATTGACCGACGAACTCTACTTGCGATTCTTCACACGCTATCCGACAGAAAGTGAGAAACAGGTGATCATGGAGTTTCTGACTGCGGGTTTTGACTCGCGGCGGCAACTCGACCACCCCCGAAACGCGGAGCAAGCCGATCGACGCGGGATGGTTTCGTGGTCCAATCACTTGGAAGAAGAAGCATCGACGATCAAGATTGAGTTGCAAGAACAAGTCAGATTGGGTGACCCGGCGACGTTGCGAATCGATTCCGATTGGCGAGAACGACTCGAGGATGTAATCTGGAGTCTTATCAATTCACCCGAGTTTCGATTTAGTCCTTAGTGTTGCTCTTGGCCAACTAGAGCCCCGTTCCTCTCCTATTCATGTTGCAGTGCTATGCCAATTTCAACGAACAGTCGAAGAGCATTCCTAAGTAACTCGCTTTCCTCAGTAGCCGGAGCAACGCTTGCAACAAATCTCCTTGCCCAAGCAAAGGGCCAAGAAACGGCAGTGAATCCGGAGCAAGCAAAAGCAAGGCCCAAAGGGAAGGCAGAGCACTGCATCCTGATTTGGCTAGGCGGCGGAGCCTGTCAAGTTGACACCTTCGATCCCAAGCGTGTCGGCGATCCCAAATCGCGAAAACCGGGCTCAGCCTATCCGGCCATCGATACGGCGATAGAAGGAACGCAACTCTGTGAGCACCTCTCGAACTGCGCGAAAGTTTTGGATCGATTCAACATTGTTCGTACGTGCAATCATGATGGCGTCCCCGACCACGGTGCCGCCACCAACTTTGTCCACACAGGCCGCAAGACAACTGGGACCATCACGTATCCCTCGATCGGTTCGCTGATCACGCACGCTCGGGGTCCGATTCACGATGAAGTTCCAGCCTACGTGTTGATCGGCTACCCGAATGTGTCGCGCGGTCCAGGTTTTCTTGGTCCCAAAGCGGGATACGTATACTTGACCGATACCGATTCGGGTCCAAGCAGTTTTACTCGGCCGGAGTCGGTTTCCAAGACACGTCAATCGCGACGAGAAGAATTGCTAAACAGGTTGAAGGCAGGGTATGTCGAAGAGAATGCTGCAAGCGCTGCCATCCAAGATTACGACTTGGCCATTGAAGAAGCTTTGCGTCTTTCGGGTCCTGGCTTCCAAAAGGTGTTTTCCTTATCGTATGAATCCGATGATCTCCGCAACTCCTATGGGAGTGAATTCGGCCAGCGCTGCTTGCTGGCTCGTCGACTCTGCCAGTCCGGTGCACGTTTTGTCGAAGTTTCGCACAATCTGAATTTTGTCAACGGTTCCGGCTGGGACACACATCGACAAGGGCAGCTCAAGCAACACTTGCTCATACAAGACCTGGATCGAGCCTTAGCGACTTTGGTAATCGATTTAGAAGCACAGAGAATGCTCGACAAGACCTTGGTCGTTGTCGCCACAGAGTTTGGACGTCCTTCTGGCTGGGATGGGGGCGGAGGACGAAACCACCAGACAGAGGCTTTCAGCATGGTGCTCGCCGGCGGCGGGCTTCGCAATGGTATTACGATTGGCGCGACGGACGAGCTAGGAAAGAAAATTGTTGATCGCCCAGTCTCCATCCCCGATTTCCACGCCACCATTGCTTATGCGATGGGCGTGGACCCTAGTGAAGAATTATTTGCAGGCGATCGCCCCGTTCCATTGACTGACCACGGGCGGCCGATTCGGGAACTTTTTTAGGCGATCGCATCGCACTTTCGAAGCTCCCTATTTTCACGTTCTGTGTTCGGCTTCCTAGAACATTCCGGTGCTTATGCAAACCCATGTACTTCGTGTTGTACCTCTAGCATTTCTTATCGGACTTGCGCTGGAGGCAACGTGTGCGAGAATTCGAGCCGAAGATTCACGCCCAAATATCGTATTGATGATGGCCGACGACATGGGATTCAGCGACCTTGGTTGTTATGGAAGCGAGATTCCAACGCCCCACTTAGATCGTTTGGCGCAGAGCGGCATTGCTTACGCCAACTTTACAAACACTTCGCGCTGTTGCCCATCGCGGGCTAGCTTGATGACGGGCATGTACTCACATCAAGTCGGAATGGGAGCGATGACCAGCAAAGGAAAGGGCTCTGCCTACCAAGGGCAGTTAAGTGCATCAATAGAGACTCTTCCAGAGATCCTCGGCCGCCAAGGATATAGCACAGCCATGGTTGGCAAATGGCATTTGACGCTTTCAAAAACAATCGACTCAGGACCGAATGGCAGCTGGCCACTGCAGCGGGGGTTTCAGAAATTCTACGGAACGATGGAAGGAGCTAAGAATTACTTCCGTCCCAAGTGGCTTTTTGATCAACAGAATGAAGTTCTGGAATTCAAGCCAGGGTTTTACTACACAGATGCTATTACTCGCCGTGCTGCGCGGTGGATTAATCAACAGCCTGCTTCTAAACCGCTGTTTCTCTACACGGCCTTTTACGCGCCACATTTTCCTCTGCAAGCTCCACAACAATCGATCGAAAAACACTTAGGAAAGTACCAGGTTGGCTGGGACGAACTCAGGCGACTGCGACTACAACGCCAAAAAGAACTCGGCCTGATGCCCAACGAACAGTTGCTCTCCGAACGCCCCGCCGACGTACCTACCTGGAAATCGCTTAGCCAAGAACATCGTGATGCACTCGACTTGCGGATGGCGACCTATGCGGCTCAAGTCGAACTGTTGGATGCAGGCGTCGGCCGCATCTTGGATGCTTTAGAATCCACAGGACGCAGTCAAAACACGCTGATCCTTTTTCTCTCTGACAATGGAGCCGCGAGCAACGGTGCAGCTTTCGGTGCGGGACCGACTGATCAAGTCGGAAAAGCCAGCGCTCCCATCGTAACGACGTACGGAAAGGGGTGGGCTACCCTATCGAACACTCCTTTCCGTATGCACAAAGCGAATACGCACGAAGGGGGAATACGAGCTCCCTTGATTGTAAAAAAGCCAGCTTCAATCATCGACCAAATTGCTCCGGAGAGTTCGATAGCGTGGTCCCAAGACATGGTGCATATAATTGACATAGCACCGACTATCCTTAATGTTGCCCGCTGCAATGAAGAAGCATCCTTGCATATGTCCGGAATTGACTTCTTAGTTTCCAATCGCCAAGTCGAACGGCGCGGCTGCCTTGATGTTCATAAAACAGTGCTTGATCGTGGTTGCGCTTGGAAGCTAAGAA
>JBCCEO010000221.1:0-10583 GCA_039030255.1 Planctomycetota bacterium
TGCACGTAATCCATGCTGATTCCGGAGCCAAGAAGGGTATGGCGTTCTCGTTGGATGAAGTTCCACAGAATACTCTTCTTGTTCAAGATTTGACGAGACTTTTTGGGTATATCCTTGCTTCTGAACATGGGCTCGTAAACGAAAGAAACATCGGATATCACATTGAGCGAATTCTCGACACGTTTAATCTTCCTGATTCAGTTCGTATCGTGGTACGCCCGTTCATGCTGTACTGCCGGCATGGGGAGCTAATAAATCCGTACGATGGAACACGGAATGTTGCTTTCAAGGTAAGCACATTTGCAAACCTTATTTGTGATTTCGTTGAACGGCTTCGTGAAAGTGAACGAGACGACGCATTGTTTGGCGCAGGATACGGAGCAGGGGTTGATTTTGGATTGTCGCTCTCACAAATGTGGCTTGAATCTGACATTGAAATTGAACAGCAGGATGTTTCCGATCGCATCAATCGATGGTGTCACTTTGATTCAAACGTTGGATTCGGTCACTTTTGCAATGTGGTTGATGATGAGGCGTCGGACAGTAGCGTTGGATTGATTCGGCTAACCAACAGTTTCCTTCGCGTTAATCGAAACCAGAAGATTAGTCTATGCCCCTTGATGCAGGGCTATATCCAGGGAGTGCTGCATTCGATCCTCCCAGATCTTCGAGACAGTATTCGCGTTACGCATGATCACGGACCAAAGTATTGCGAGTTTCACTTGATCCAAGCTTCGAGCGCACTCCTGGCGACGAACTTCCGAGTTTCAATTGCTCGTTGAAATATTCATGATTAATAAGATGCATAAACGAGAAGCCAGAATCTGTTTGATATTCACCGGTGGAACAATCGGTATGCAACGACGTGCTGACGGGACACTTCAGCCACCCGACAATCCGCGCGACTTCCTAAGGGTTGCGCCAGAGTTAGACAATATTATTGAGCTTGAATTTGTGCCTCTAATGAATAAAGACAGCACTAATATTAATCCAACCGATTGGACTGCAATCGCAGAGGCGATCTTTGAAAGAAGAAACGATGGATTCGATGGGTTCGTTGTCGCTCACGGTACGGACACAATGCATTTCAGCGCTTCAGCAGTAGCATTTGCTCTAGGAGCGCCGCTGCCATTTCCAATTGTATTTACGGGGTCTCAGACGATTCCGGAGGTGTCACACGGAGACGCCAGGATCAATTTGATTCGAGCGTGCAAGGTCGCTTCGTTGGACATTGGTGAGGTGGTCATTTCATTTGGGGACTATGTTTTCCGCGGATGCCGTGCGCAAAAAAAAGACGAGGCAAAGTTCGACGCATTCGAATCGCCAGCGTTTTTCCCCCTCGCTTATATTACAGAGCAGATTGTTCTCCAACCAGTTACGCATGCAGCAACATCAAGAGGTGATGACTGGGAACTAAACGCAAAGTTTGCATCAGGAATTGCCCAGGTGTCTCTAATTCCAGGATTAGAGCCAGAGATGTTGGAGCCAGTCTTGCTGTCTGAGCAGTGTAAAGGATTGATTCTGCTCTCGTTCGGTGCTGGGAATGTTCCCCACGAAGATCCGTACTCGTTCGTGAAATTAATTCACGGATCTCGCGAACTGAATAAGCCAGTCGTCATTGCAAGTCAGTTTCCAGCGAACGCTACCTTGCACACAGCATACGAACCGGGCAAGGCTGCGCGTAATGCAGGAGCAATTCCCACTGGGAACATGACAAATTCTTGCGCTGTTGCGAAGTTTCGATGGGTGATGGCACAAGTCGAAGAACGCCTTGCGAATGCTGAATTGGAGCCCCACAAGAAGATGCGAGAAGTCGAGCGCATGATGCAAACGGATTATGTTGGCGAGATGGACACCCCGAACGACGAAAAAGGATCGAAGTAATGGCGAAGAAAGCCAACAAAGATAAGAAAACAAAGGTGTATGTTCTTTACACGGGCGGGACGATAGGCATGGCACCACAGGATGAGGCAGTTCGGGGAAGCCCGCTTGTGCCGAAGCCCTTGAAGGATCTACTGAAATACATGCCTAGCCTTGAAGATCTTGATGATGTTGAGATTGGCTATGGGTCATTTGATGCTCCGCTCGACTCCTCAAATCTTGGTCCCGAAGACTGGATTAAGATGGCTGAGATGATTGAAGCTGAATATGACCAATATGACGGATTTGTGATTCTTCATGGAACGGACACGATGGCATACACATCGTCGGCATTGTCATTCATGTTTGAGAATCTTGGAAAACCGGTCGTGGTTACCGGATCTCAGCTTCCGATTTCGGGAACGCGAACGGATGGTACGACTAACTTCATTAACGCGTTGTACGTTGCTGCTTACAAAGCGACTGGCTTACCTCGGATTCCAGAGGTCGTTATTGTATTCGCTGACCGTATTATCCGAGGGTCTCGAGCGAGCAAGGTTAGTAGTAGTGCCTGGACAGGCTTCGATTCGCCTGACTTCCCGCCCCTTGGAACGATTGGCGAGCATATTCAAGTTGATACGACGTTGATTCGAAATGCTCCGTCAGAAGGACAGCAGTTTCAGGCAAACAAGGACTTGGCAAACAGGGTCCTCGACGTTGGCCTTGTACCTGGGTTCAGGCCGAGTCATCTAAAGCACATTCTTTTGGATTTAAAAGATGTTGATGCGGTGCTCTTACGCACCTACGGCGCAGGAAACGCCCCCAACTACTCAGATTTCCTTGAGGTAATCGAAGAGGTTTGTCAGAAAAAAAAGACGATCGTAAATATCTCTCAATGCAAAGAGGGGATGGTCGAAATGGGGCTGTATGAGGCCAGTTCGGGTCTTTTGGAACGAGGCGTCATTTCCGGTTTAGACATGACACCGGAGGCAGCTTACACAAAACTGATGTGGACGCTGGGTACCAAGATCGGCGAGCAAATCCAAACGCAAATGCAGGTAAGCCAACGTGGCGAACAAAGTGAAAATCTGTTCGATCTTCGTTACGGGGATTGCGGTGGGTCTTCTGAGGCAGCAGAACGATTCGATGGATTTAGAACGCCAGACCGGCGTTTTGAGGTCAATCGATTAAGCAGAGCGGTTGTGCGTCTCTCGGGTGTTGGATTTGACGGATTGGACGTTGGTCAAACTGGTCATATTCGCATTTACATGAATCTGCCGTCGGCTGATTCTTCAACTCCGTTCGATCACCCCAAATGCATCGCAAATCTGACCGAAGTTTGGTCAGGTTCTAAAGCCAATCTGTTGTGCACCATCGACGACACGAAGGCACGGTCTTCAATTGGAGATGGCGACATTACCCTCACAGTTGTATCGGATGAAGGAGTCAAGTTTTGGTTCAAAGGATTGTTTCTTGCTTTATTCGCTCATGCTTGATGCGAGCCCCTCAAAGGAGAACTCTATGAGTACCGTCGTAACTGAACTGTCACCCGAATTTTACCTTACGCAGGAGGTCAATCATCGCTCAGATGAGTGTGCTGTGGACTCCGTTCATCAGCGTTTCAATGACAACCAACTCCGAATGCTCTCGCCAATCCTCGGATTAGTTTCTGCTCCAGGTCCGCAAGAATTGGAGCACCTAATCGAGACTCATCCGATGGCAACTTGTCGACCTGGCGGTTGTGCATTTTACGTATTGATAGACTTAGTTGAGAGATTCTGTGAGTTGCGAAGCGCGGAATGGAAGGAGCTCGTGAAGTACTTGCCTTCCCACGAAGGGCGTTAATACCCATGTACCACGCTTTGTTAACACTCTTTGCTTCATTTATTGGTGTCTTCGTGATCCGCATTGGTGGCCGCCTAGTTTCGAATGAACGGAGCGAAGCAACAATAAATGTTATGGCAAGCGAATGCGCGCAGGAGTCTGTAGTCGATATGGCAAAACTCATTGCATTCCTTTCATTGAGCAGTTTCTTTGCTAGAGATTAAATTCCCGTACTAGGACAGCAAGACGATGCCTTTCATTTACTCCGACCAATTGACGGTCGAATTTGACTTCGAATGCTCAGCTAAAGAACTGGACGAATGGGTTCTTTTGATCCGGAACAAGATACGTCAGATAACATCCGGATTTGGCGTTGGTAGACAATGTGCCTCAACCAATTTCACGGAGCTGTTTTCAGAAGAAATCATGCCTCTCAGATTCAATAAATTGTACGGGTGTAGCTTCAAAATCCGTATTGTGTATGATCCGCCACCTTTCGTTCGTGATACAACCGACTTTGATAAGCCGCACCCTACTCTTCACGCGATTCGGCTGGAAGCAAGTAAGATGCGAGCATGTGTATCATCATCCGAGCATCAGTCACGCCATTATTCTTAAGAGTACCTTCCATATACCATTAATCAATAGTTGCATACCGATAGACGTGATTGCAAATCCGACCGAGTTGCTTCGTCCCTTCACCCGTATGGCCCTTACCGAAGGGACGCAGCTTGCGGAGGCGAATGGGGCATAGGTAAGAATGCGATAGCCCAGGACTGGCGGACTTACGAGGAATCATCGCGAATCCCTCTTGGTAGGGGGGTGCTAGCGTTTGGAGTGACGCTGGCGGCGGAGCTTCTGGGTGCGACGACGCTCCTTGCGGTGGACTTCGTCTATCGTCCAAACATGCTTAGGATTTTGCTCAAGCCAGCGATCCGGTAGTAAGGTATCCAGTTTCTCGCTGGTCACGGTCGTGCCGGGAGAATGCTTCGCCATCGCGGAAATAGGGCAGCTAAGTGAACAAGTCGCGGAGCCAGGCAAAGGGCTCCACTCCATTGGCTTTCGCGCTGATTACAAGTGGGTAGGCGCACGGTGAAGCTTTCTATTACCCACAATTTCTGCTTAGTTCAAACCCCAGGTAAATATCTGTGAATCGCGAGATCCCTCGCCACATGATAATGTTTCCTGGCGGCGGGTCTTTGCCTCTGGCAAGGTAGCCGCCGATCTTTGCGATTTCTCTTAAGTAGTAGCTTGATGATTTTTCTTTTGGCGGATCACCTTTTGAAAGACGATCCAGAATGGCAAGTTCCGTTTTCGTGAAGACTTCTTCGGCAGGATTTTCCGGTGCATGTCGGTTGATCATTGTGAGCCAGAAGACTCGCCACGCGATAATGCATAGCAGGGCAAGCAGGTTAGTCAGTCGCTCCGCGGAATGCAGACGAGATTTCTCAGCACGGCATCCCGATTTGAGTATCGTGAAGAACGTCTCGATCTTCCATCTTTGTGCGTACCAATCGAGTTTCTCAATGGCAGATTCAAGTGTGCCAACCTCGAGGTTCGTAATTAGCTTCCAGTGGATCGCTTCCCGTGACTTTGGAGGATTCACTTCTTGGGCGAAAACAAGCGTGAGTGAAAGCGGTGGGTACTTTTTCTGCTTGGCAACGGGAGCATGAATTGTCATCTTGCAGAATCGAATTGACAGCTTAACGGTCTGCAAGTTTCCCGATGCATCAGGAATTTCGATTTCGTGCGACCCTTGCACGCTTTGGCGTTTCATTTTCTTGAGAATCGTAGTGCTTTTGCCTGCCGCTCTATCAACACAAGTCCGGATCAAAAATCGCGTGTTTTCCTGCTCAGCAGTGCAGAACAACTCATAGATGTCGCTTTCACGATCACCAATGTGTACACAACGTTCTGGTTCGCCCAGATGATTGCCGAACATTCTCAAGCCAACGATGACTTTCCTTTTCTTCGATAGGAATTCTTGTCATGTTGACCTTCTTACTCAGCGCTCTGGTTCCCTTGAACTTTTTTCGCGTCCAAAACTTCACTGCTGCGAGTCCAAGCAGAATTCCGTCCGGAGTAGTCACTAAACTGGCGTGCATCAGAAGGCCGCAAACTGTAACAGCCGTTCCCTTCCTTGAACGCGTGATGCCAACCCGACCGATTCTCTCTGATTGTTCACGCTGAAAAGTGAACTCCGATGTGTCGTGAAGAATCAGAATGGGCCCATCAGTCTGAGCGAATCGAGCGGACGTTGCTGAAAAGTGTCCGGAAAGGATCGCGCTCTCGTCTACGCGAGGGTTACTAAAGAAACGGTACGCAGATTTTGTTGCCGCCCAGTCTTCGCTAGCAGTTGGGATTGTATCACCGACTCTATTTCCCATCGAGGAAAGCAATTTCCCCAAGCGAGATCCAAGGCGTTTATCCGGAAACGCACATCCAGATACTTCCGATTCGACCCAGACATCCATGTCACGGCCTTTGAAAGAGAATGGTTCCAGTAGCAAGCACAACATTAGCGTTGCCACAGATTAAAGGGAATCCTAATACTTGTGGGTAATAGAAAGATGGTGAAGTCCGTGTTGACGGGTGCGGTAAGCTTCGGATTTTGATTTGGAGCTTTCTGATGGGACGCGACAGTAGATTCTCGAAGGATGATTGGGGTGGATTGGTGGCGGAACAAGCTGCTAGCGGATTGAGCGTGGCAGAGTTCCGTAAGCTTACGATTTGCCCTGGTTCTACTCGGTTGCGATGCTGTTGAGGCGATTGATCAGCTTGGGAATGTATCCGTTGTAGCGTTTAGCCGAAGTTCCATCGTGAGCGGGAAGTTTGCGAAGCTTTCTGCCGAGTTCTGATTGAAGCGGACTACACCAATCGAGGCAATTGAGCGCGGTCAGAGCTACGAAAGTGGAAGACTGCTCGGCGTCGACCATGGAAAGCAGCTGACGCATGGATCGCTTGCGTTGCCGCTCATTGCCGAAGCGAGCTAGCGTTTCATTGGCCAAGCAGCGTACGAATGGGTTTTCGTCCTCGGCAAGTTCGGCTGCCAGAGCGATCGATTCCGTGGCAGTGATTTCACGCATCGGGCGGATGAGGCACCCGGTGGCGACCCAATATCGTACGGTTGCGTCTGAATGCTCCTTCAATTCAGTTAGCCGATCCAAGTCTTCATTTCCCGGACGCGTTGCGAGGTCAGCCGCATCATAAATGGCTTCGATGGGATAGGCCTCGGATTGGCCGTAATCGTAAGGAGTCGAGTCGCTGCCGCGGGTGATCATTTCACCTTCGGGCATCAATCCCACATCGCGAATTCGCAGCATCCAAGATTTGATTTCACTCCGCATTTCGGCCAGTTTCTCCGCGTATTGAGGGTCCTCGGCCAAGTTGCGAACTTGGTAGGGATCTTCTTGTAGATCGTAAAGTTCCTCGGATGCTTTCGGCAGCCAAAAGACACTTTGAGCCGCATTCAGTTTGCCCGCGTCAAAGAGTTCTTTCCAAATTCGCGTGGTTGGCGTTTTGAACATGTAGTCCAAGTAGCTGCCTTGCGGCCTCTGAGGCTTGAAGTTGCGAATGTAGCTGAAGCGCTGGTCTCGAATGGCTCGCGACATGTCGTAACGCTCGTCCATGCGATCCCGAAATCCGTAAATGTACTTTGGATCCGGCGTTGCATGCTGTCCCAAGAAAGCTTTGCCATGCAGGTGCTCAGGGGGCTGCATGCCCACCAGCGATAACACGGTTGGAACGAGATCAACAAAGCTCACCAATCGATCCGAAGTTTTTCCCGACTGGTATTGGTCCTTCACTAGGTCTTGAAGTTTCTCGGGCACGTGAACAATCAGTGGCACTCGTAGACCACTTTCGTAGAGCCATCGTTTTCCTCGCGGCATCCCAGAACCGTGGTCACCGTAGTAGAAAATGATCGTGTTGTCGGCCAGTCTGTCTTCTTTGAGTGCTGCCAAGATCTCACCGACTTGGGCATCCATTTCGGTCAGGCGATCGTAGTATTGGGCCCAGTCCTGGCGTACTTCGGGTGTATCCGGATGATAAGGAGGGACAAACACTTTGCTTGCGTCATGGACTGCCTCGTGGGGTCGTGTCCTTAGTTTGCTTTCGTGGCTGATCGTAAAATTGAAGACGGCAAAAAAGGGTTGGTTCTCCTCTCGATTCCGCCAGTGGGCATTCTTGCTGGATTCGTTCCAAATCTGATCTGCGGGCGTGTTGAAGTTGTAATCTGTTTTGGAGTTGTTCGTGCAGTAGTAGCCAAGCTCTCGGAAATACTGCGGATAGAGTTTGCAAACTTCCGGCAGATCGATTTGGCTCCGCATGTGTTGGCCACCAAGGCTCGTTGGGAAGAGTCCCGTCACGATTGTGGTACGAGCTGGCGCGCAAACCGGAGCATTGGACCAGCAGTGTTTGTAAGTCATGCCAATCTTGGCCAGGCCGTCAATATTCGGTGTCGTGGCATAGCTATCGCCGTAGCAGCCAAGTTCTGGACCGTTGTCCTCAGAGGTGATCCAAAGAATGTTGGGTCGACTTTCAGCTTTCGCAATGCTTGCGAGGCCTGCCGCAGATACGAGCAAGGCAGCTAAGAGGCAGGAGTAAAGGCAGTTCTTGATTTTCATGTTGGAAACTCTGCGACAAAAGTCTTCGAATAGCACTGGTTCTCGTACCGAAGGCTATGGCTAAAATAGCTTTCAGATACTGTGGCGAACGAACCAAGATCTGGTTTGGGATTCACGGTGATTCAGGCTAAGTGATCCAGCAAGATAGACAATCTCGCTTGCGATCCTGCCGTTAACCCCGAACATCATAACCTCTGGAGAATTCCATGATTCGATTTTTGAGCGTGCTGAGCTTGTGTTTGGTCTCAAGTGTTGGACTGGCACAGGACGCCAAAGAAGTTCCAAGCGATAAAGCGCCTGCGGAACTCAAGGACATCAACATTGTCATCAAGACTGAGAAGGGTGACATTGAGTGCGTGATCTATGCAGAAAAAGTGCCTCTCACTGCCGCGAATTTTCTCAACTTGGCCAAACGCGGCTACTACGATGGGCTGACTTTCCACCGAGTTATTCAAGACTTCATGATTCAGGGTGGCGATCCCAAGGGCAATGGTTCTGGCGGACCTGGATACAAGTTCGAAGATGAAACACGCAAGGATCTAAAGCACGAAGGCCCTGGCGTTCTCTCGATGGCGAACTCGGATCGCGGTAAGACGGCTTATTCCAACTCGGGCAAAACCAATGGTTCGCAGTTCTTCATCACTCACGTTCCTACTCCTTGGTTGGATGGCATGCATACCGTTTTTGGCAAAGTGACCAAGGGCCAAGATGTGGTCAACAAGATTGGCAAGGGCGATACGATCAAAACCATCGAAATCAAAGACAGTGTGGATGCACTGTTTGAGAAGAAGAAGGCTCGACTCGGATACTGGAATCGTCTTCTCGATCAATTGAAGAAGTAGGTCCGCCTGTTTCTTTCGAAATCATTCTGACGGCAGAGTAGCCTTGCGGGTTGCTCCTGCCGTTTTTCAATTGGAAGCCTGCGATTCAAAGAATCTGAATCGTCAGGCGCACTTTTTTGTATTCGATACGAGGTTTTTCAAGTGCCAACAATCAAGACCAATCACGGTGACATCAAAATTGAGCTTTTCTCCGAGGATGCGCCCATCTCGGCTGAGAACTTTCTGGCTTATGCCAAGGATGGTTACTACAGCGGTACCATCTTTCATCGTGTCATCGATGGTTTCATGATTCAGGGCGGTGGCTTTACGGTGGACATGGATCGCAAGGAGACTAACGCTCCTATCGCGAACGAATCAAGCAACGGATTGAAGAACGACAAATACACTTTGGCAATGGCACGTACTTCCGACCCCAACAGTGCCACGAGTCAGTTCTTTATCAACACTGCCGACAATGACTTCTTGAACAAAGCGACTTGCCAAGACGGACATGGCTACGCCGTGTTTGGAAAAGTCACCGAGGGCATGGAGATTGTCGACCAAATTGGCAAGACTGCGACTGGCGTCCAAGCTGGCATGCGCGACGTGCCCAACGAAGCTGTCGTCATCGAATCAGTCGAGCTCGACTAAAAAGTCTTAAAGTAGATCCGTTGTCTCAACTGATTTCCAAACCTCGGATCGATAGTTCCGATCCTCAACCAATCTACATCCCAAATCTCGCTA
This sequence comes from Planctomycetota bacterium, assembly GCA_039030255.1. GTDB lineage: Bacteria > Planctomycetota > Planctomycetia > Pirellulales > Pirellulaceae > Aureliella. The sequence goes on from JBCCEO010000221.1 coordinate 9,875, forward strand.
CGCTTTGGCGATGCGTACAACCGCATTGCCAAAGAGGCTGCCGCCGCCCAAGTCCGTGAGGCCTTGGTCGGTGAGCATGTTTAAACTGCGTTTATCCGGTGCAAGCTTTGGCCACCATTGGCCAAGTGCAATTACCACGCCTTGTTTGGCGTCCGTGGAAACAATTACGCGCCGAGTGATCGAGCCTTTCTCGCTTTCCACCACAATCATGTCACGGTCGTTTATGTGATTGTCTTCCGCGTCTTGGGGATGGACCATTACTTGAGGTTCGCCACCGGCGGCTCGCAAAATGGGCTCTAGATTCCCCATGCTGGTGTTCAGGATAAAAGCTCCGGGAGGAGAGATCAGGCGAAGTGGGAATGCCTCTGTTGTTTGAACTTGGAATTCAACTTGCTCCGGCGCGGGTGAAAATCGAATCTTGCCATCGGAAAAAGTGCTGCCGTTGGCATATGGCCGGAAGTCCTCTAGAAAGTTGAGACGCACACTTCGCTCTGCCTTGAGTCGCTCCAAGGTGATTCCTTCCAGCTGTGGAGCTGTGCTGTCGAGTAAGTCGCGAGCGAGATCTTCAGTACTCATCTCAAACAACTCGTCTTCCAGTCCAAGTCTGCTAGCAAGCTGTTTGAAGACCCAACTGTTGGGCTGACACTCACCCAGAGCCGGCAAAATGGGCTCAGCCCACTGCAAGTAATAGTGCCCATAGGATTTATAA
>JBCCEO010000222.1:0-10582 GCA_039030255.1 Planctomycetota bacterium
GGTTGGGAACCTTGCTCGATATCGAAGCAGAGGGAAGCAACTCTGCCGATGCGCGTGCAGACAACAGTAGTGGCGAGGAAGACGAAGACGGAGTCATTCCGCTATCGAGCTTCGTCGCTCACCCGACTTCCCCCACTACGGCCACCGTCGTCGTGTCGGCAAGTAGTGACAGCAGATTGGACGCCTGGATCGACTTCAATCAAGACGGAGACTGGGATGACGAAGGCGAACAGATCTTCACCAGCGAGTTTGTGCTCGGCGGAGTCAACCAATTGCCCCTTTCCGTTCCTGCTGGAGCATCTACTGGAAACACATTTGCCCGTTTCCGACTCAGCAGCCTCGGAGGGCTTTCTCCTACTGGACCTGCAGCAGATGGCGAAGTTGAAGACTATCAAGTTGAAATCCTCAACGGCTCTCAGCCCTCTGTCGCCACGATCAATCTAATTTCGAGCACAAGTATTCAAGCGGAGGAAGAGGGCGAAGACATCGTCATCCGTGACGGCCAGAGCATTCTATTCCAAGCCCCACTCGCAAACCTTCGAGTTGACGTAAATGCATCGAACGGCTCCGACCATTTAACACTCGCGAGCATTGGTTTGCTACTGAACGAGAAACTGCGTTTCAATGGCTCTGACGGAGAAGATTCTGTTCGACTACCCAACGTAGCAGAAGATATCGATCTCGGCAGTCTACCGAGCGCAGCTCTTACTTCCATCGAACAAATCATCGTTGATGCCGGACCGGGAGTCGTAACGATTTCCGATGCCGCTGTTGCAGCCATGACGGACGCTCCTCATCGACTCAGCATCCAGCAAAATGGCGAGGCTCAAATTGCATTCGCTGATGGCTGGCAGGTGAATACGCCGCAGATATCGGGCGGTTCATTCGTCCATCTGCTATCGCATGACAGTTCAACGATCGAATTGCAGAACGCAAGGCAGCATCAGAATCCCGATAATCCACTTGACACCGATTTCTCGGGTTCCGTTTCGGCTATCGACGCTTTGCTTCTGATTGCAGGCCTGAACGAAGGTGGGGGAGCCTTAGCAAGCTTAGAGTCCATCCCGAACGACTTCTTCTACGCTGACGTTTCTGGCGACGACTTTCTCTCCGCTATCGACGCCTTGCTGGCCATTGACTTTTTGAACACTCGCGTTGATGGAGAAGCAGAAGGCGAAGCGAGCGGATATTGTTGGACTGAGAAAGAAGAGAACCAACTTAGCTCCGAACCCATGCAAATCGAACCAGAGAATCTTCTAGGCGTCCACAAGACGACTCGGCTCATGCTGGAAACAGATTCCACTTACGGTCCACAGCAATTGTCCTCGCTAATAGGTCCAGAACTCGACGCTCGGGCCAAAGAGCAGACTGTTCCTCAAGACACTGATTTCGACCAGGCGTTGCTCAGCCTAGAATTCTGAATCCATTGTCCTGCTTGTCTTGCTTTTCCTACTTCTCCTGCTTGCACTGCAAGGCGCTCAACAGTCCAGCAAGTATTATCCAAGCACGCTTGAAACTGTCGTCGAGTGAATCCAACAAACCGAAGCTTCTCGAGAAGGTGGCGTTGTAGGAGGAAGAACCTCCACGGGCTGTCGACCGACCGTTCGCAAAGCAGAGGGTGGCGTCGAAGCCGAAACTCTTGACGAGTTACGCTACAGAATCCGATCACGATTCGTGATCTTCGGGAAATTGATGGCGTCCCTTGGCAGGAGGAGGATGAACCTCCCCGGGCTGTTGTACGATCCTCTGCAAAGCAGAGGGGGACGTCGAGGCCGAAACTCTTGACGACTTACGCTACGAAGAGTGTCCCAATGGTCTACGCTAAGTCCGCATTGCTTGGTACTCTTTTAGGCGGGAAAACAGAGAAAGCACTCTAAGTTTGTACCGCATTACCAATATCTTGGCCGAGGCGGCGAATCCTAGGGTTCTCGTGGGACTGGCTTCGCTCCTGCCTGTCTCCTTGAGTATCCAAATTTCAACACGATCAATTGCCTGCGTTTCCAAAGCGCTCCATGAACGAACCAAACAGCTCCGATACTAGATCTGCACACACCACAGAAGGCACTGCAGCCCAGGCTTACAAAGAATATCACGAACACGCGGAAGCGGTTCTAGAGCGGCTTACTACAAAACACCGCACTCTGGTCTGGATTCGCACCGTACTGTTCGGAATCGCGGGAATCTGCATCTTCCTTGGCTTCCTCGGCGATGTCTATCAAACGGCTCTTTTCACCACCGGCGGCATTTTCGGTTTTGGATTTTTGGCCGCCATCGTGGCGCATGAGCATCTGAGGCTTGAACGTCTTTCGCAAGAATCAGACAAAAAGCTGTTCGAACACTTGTTGGCTAGACTGAGTCGCGATTGGGACAACGTTCCCGAACAAAGACTGCTCCCGCAACACAAGGAAGTGGCTCACGCGGATGATTTGGACGTCGCAGGACCGGCCAGTCTGCTAGGGCTGCTGTCCTTAGCTAACACATACTCCGGGGATGAAACCATCCAACAATGGCTTTCCGTCGCTCCTCGTTGGGAAGATGTATACAGCAGACAGAATGCCGTTCGAGCTTTGACTCCCGAGCGTGGGAAGAGACTAGACATCCTTAAGTCTCTTCGTTCGGCGCGCAGTTCGAAACACAAACCTTACGGCCTTCCAGGCTGGGCCGAGTCGCCAAATTGGCTTGAGCCCCACCGAATCGCGCACAAGTTAAGTTACGTCGGCCCATTCATCGTATTTGCCGGAATCGCACTAGTCATTATCGGAGTTCTATCGGGGCAATCCTGGCTAAGCGCGAGCGGTGCGATCACCTTGGGCATTGGCTTTCTGACCAACATCTTGATCACTGTGTTCTGGGGAAGCTTGATTCACGATATCTTCCAGAGAGTCACTGGTGAGCATCGTGGCGTTTTCGAAATTGCAAGTGTTTTTAAGATGCTCTCTGAGCTACCAGACAGCGCGAAGGCCAACTCGGATTGCAAAGACTTGCTTCAAGATATTAAGCACCACGCTGCCGAATCCGAATCGAGTGCAACGCTTGGTTTCTCAAAGCTGCTTACGCTAGTAAGATTGGCCAATTTTCAAAAAGACGTCTTCCTCTACTTCGTCTATTTGGTTTTTCAGCTACTCTTCCTCTACGACTTTCGCATCTTAAAGCTGCTCGAAAAATGGAAGACGCGTTTTGGCCCGCATGTTCGCGATTGGTTCGGAGTGCTTGGAACGACGGAGGCACTTGTAAGTGCAGCTACGTTGGCCGATGAATATCCGGATTGGAGCTTCGCCTCGCAGCCAGAATCTGAGACAAAGCTGATTTCAACCGAAGAGTCGGGCCACCCCTTATTGCCCGATTCAGCCCGTGTGCCCAACTCTCTCGAGCTAGAGGCCAACAAACCACTAGTGGTTGTCACTGGCTCCAACATGGCCGGCAAAAGCACGTTCCTCCGTGCAATCGGACTTAACATACTGCTTGCTCGTACGGGTGCACCATGCTGCGCAAAATCGTTTCAGACCCCGCTTTACGAGCTGGCGACCAGCATTCGAGTGCGTGACAGCCTAAGCGACGGCGTCTCGTTCTTCATGGCAGAGCTCAAGCGACTCAAGGAAGTGGTCGATCTAGCCAGCGAACACGCAGTGCGATTGAAAACGGCCCCCGATACACCAAAGATTCTGTTTTTGCTGGACGAAATCCTCCAAGGCACGAACAGCCAAGAACGCCAAATCGCCGTAGCGACGGTGCTCGAACAGTTGCTGAACTCACAGGCAACTGGATTGATCTCCACTCACGACCTCGATCTGGCCGATGCGAACGAGGTCAAAGACGTCAGCCAAATTGTCCATTTCCGCGAATTTTTCGAGCAAGCAGACGGTAAAGAGGTCATGCGATTTGACTACAAGATGCGCTCGGGACGCACTCCCACAACCAATGCCCTCAAGCTCCTCAAGCTGGTCGGACTGCACGACAAATCGTAGAAATCATCCTGAAGGTTACGAGACTGCGACCTTAATGGAATGAACGAGTACCGCTCAAAGCCGCCGCGGATGGCGATGCTGCCCGCAAACATCCGGAATTGAATTCTGCCAGACTCGCGGCGCCACAATACAACATCTGTTGCTTCAATTGCCCGTTCAGCGAATCGAACCATTTCTCAATCGCGGCAATGGTTTCTGATTGCTGCGGCGCTGCAGTTACTCCCAAGCTGCTTAGACGTCCAGCCGAGTAGCCAGAGTGATCCTCTTCTCGCTCGGGAATCATTGGATTTAGCAGGGAGTCCAAACAAACGAAATTGGCACCCAAGGCCATCAACTTGGGGATTTCCGAATCGTCTTCAAGATGCGCGTTAACGATGAGAGGAATTTCTCCGGACAGCTCAGCCACTTTCGCCACCGACCACATCAGCAGATCTTGCGACCTCCCGACCGAAGCATCTTCACTTAAAGAAATAAAGTCGACCTGCATTTCACAAATGGCTTGTATGTCTTCCGCGCTCATTCCAAGCGACATTTCAATTCCAACTGGCGCATTTCCAGATGCAGCCTCGCGTAAAGCACCAAGGAAGGCAGGCAGACGGCCAACTGCGCCTAGCTCCTCAGGTAGAACCCAAGATGCACAATCCGACTGGCGAAAGGAAAACTCGATTAAATCCGCCGTGGATACTTCGACAGGATCAAATGCTTCGTCGACGTGCTGGCGAGCAAGTCGCATTGGAACGGCACTGGCGGGCAGTTCCTCAAGTGCGCCTACTGAACTCTGCAAGGCGATTCCCTCTTGCTTCAGCAAGCCGCAGAAAGGGCTCCAATCCTCGCCCAAGTCGGCAACATCACGCAGCAAGAACGGCAACTGCAAAGAGACAGAACGCTCACTGCCAATGACCGCTATTTCTTGTTGCAACTCTACGCTTCCGGGCATCCGGGGCTTTCCCAAGCGTTCAGGCACAAAGCTTAGTTGATCCAACTTAGACATGAGATGTTCCTAATTGCCCCGCGGCCGATAGACCTTGAATTCTTTGACATCACCCTTGATGCCCGCGCGAGCAAGCAGCAAACTCAGCCGCATTGAGTCCGCATCCTTCATGCGCTCGTGCCGAACACAAGGTGCAATGGATGCAGCATCGCCGCGGAGATAAATCACTCCGCCTTGCATCCCATGCCCCAAATTCTCACCAGCTCCATTGGCCAAAACCAAGTCCCCAGCACTCATGTAAGCGCCTGCTTCGTTGCCTACCAAGCTTCGAATCAAGATATCGCCGCCAGCATTTCGGTAACCACATCGATTCCCGGCCCCCCCCAAGACGGCGATGAAACCTCCTTGGATAAAAGCCCCTAAATAATCCGCCGCAGGACCGCGTATGAGGACTCGTCCAGATGCAAGTGAGTGGCCGCAACAGTGGCCTGCCGCGCCGTCAACTTCCCAATCTGCCTCTTGGCACAACATGAAAGCAAAATCCCCCACGCTACCAGCAACCGTCGCGTTAAACTCAGATTCCACCCCTGCTGCAAAGCCAGATAGCCGACCATCGACACCACGCAAAACCACGCTTGCCTCAGGCTCAATCTCTCGTAACTTTTCGCCGATCGCACGCGCGTTCAATGAAGAACACTCAATAACGATCGAATCCTCTGATACAGTTTCCGGCACGCGGAATCACTCCTGTAGCAATCAATTTTTCAAACTTGAAACCGTAAATTAAGAACCCGCGCCTGTCAGGCGGATTCTTTTCTACCAAACCGAAGCGCGACAGCCCGCAATAACTGCCAGGCTTCCGAGTTTCGAATCACTAGTAAGACTGCAAAATACACAATCATACCCACAGGTGCCGCGATCCACGTATGTTTCAGCGCCACGTCACCTATCGTAATAGCGTAGATCAGGGCACAACATCCACAAGCAATTAGTGATCCAAACATTGAATGTAGAAAATAACGCGGCAGGTCGGAAAAAATTTCATGACCGGCACGCCTTGCCAACAGAACGGCCAGCACCGCCGCCGTAAACAAATAATAGAAAGAAATCCCCATTCCAATTCCCCAGAGCCCGTAAACTTGGAACAGGTAGTATTTCAGCGCTAGTCCCAGCACCAGGCATATCACACCCACCACCGTCGGCGTCTTTGTATCTCCAAGGACATAGAATCCTCGAGAAACCAGCTCAGCCAAACTGGCGCCAACAAACAATCCCATAAAGTACGTGACCAACCAGCCGACACGGTGGGTATCGCTTGGCAAAAATTCACCTCCCTCCAGTAGATCCCGAATGATCCAAAGTGCGAAGCAGGATACGCCGCAGGCCACTGGAACGATCAACAGGCAAAGCCGCCTCGTGCACAAAGCAAAATGTGCTTGGAAGCCTGAGATCCCTTGCTTAGCATAAAACTCGGCCAATTGTGGAAATGCCACGAGCGCCAAACTGCTGGTACCCAACGCAAGCAGCGCTGCATGTATGCGGTGTGCCCAGCTGATGTGCGTGAGCGAACCCGAATCTAACTCCGACGCAAATACTCGATCCACCAGCGGATCCAAGCGAAGGAACATGGCTCCCAAAATGAGAGGCCATAACGATGCAAATAACTTCAAGACTGCCGACGAATCGGCCTTCGGCATTCGCAGCTTGGTGACCAACGGCAGCAAATGCATGGCCAAACTCAGGGCCGAGCCCGCATTGATTGCCCAAGCAATAACCGTAAGCCCCCGATGGCCAATCGCAAATACGATCAACAATTGGACTGCTGTTCCCAAAACACCAGCAACGGCCGCCGATAAAAATCGATGCTGACTATGAAGTACGGCTTGCGCCCAACTGATCATGCCATACAGAACGACTTGCAGCGTGAGTATTCTCAAAAATCCGGCGGCGTCTTGATGTTGCCCAGGCACCTTTTGCTCCATCAAGGACTCAGCAAGTGGCAATGCGAAAAAGTATATGCACGCCGCAACAAGCGAACTTGCCATTAAGGTTAGCAGACCAACGTAAGACGCCAGCTCCCAAACTCCAGACGATCTTTCTGGCGCCTGATCTTCCTGGTCCTCCTCCAGTTTCTTGACTAAGTGCGGAACGAGTACATAGGACAATGAACCGGTGATGATCGTCGAAAACACGACGGGCAAAGCAACCGCAAAAAGCAACGGATCCGTGTCTGCATCCGCGCCCCATGTTCTTGCATTGACGGCGAAAAACAAAAATTGGTTGATGATTTGCAAGACGGAACAAAAAGAAACGGCCACCACATTGAATCCAGTTCGATGTGCTTTAGCTTCAGCAACGCTTGTGGGTTTGTTTGAGCTAGCCTGGTTCACGGAGCTTGCCCTCCGCATGAGATTCTGGCGGCAAACACATCCTGCATGCGGCTCAACCAAGCCTCCAAACCGTGCTCCGCTTCAACGAACTTCAACGCCGAGGCAGCAAACTGAAAACGCATTTCCGGATTGGTCTGCAGCTGGCATATAGCATCGGCTATCTCTTGCGTGCTTCGCGACTCGACCTGCATCCCAATCTTGCCAAAATCATGATTGGCCCCATTCAAGATTCTCTGAAGCGTACCGCTACACGGAGTAGCCAACACCGGAGTCTCAAGTGCCATGGCTTCCAACACCACATTGGGCAGACCTTCATAGACGCTTGGCAGGATCAATAAATCACTCGCTGCGATAATCGGATAAGGATTCTCGAGGAAGCCATGAAAATGAACGTGTTCCGCAACCTGCAACTCTTCAGCTCGAGCGCGGAGTGTATCCCTGTCGGGCCCACTTCCCACGAGATTCAAGCTCATTCGCACATCCTGGTCTTTCGCTCTCGCCAAATCAAGCGCGGATGCAAAAGCTTGAATCGCGATGTCTTGCCCTTTCTCTTGGGACATGCGACCCACGACGCAACAGTTGAATCCTGGTCTAGCAGAAGCTGAAGGAGCCTCTTGCACCTCGGCTTGCCTTTGCACTTGGCGAATATCAACAGGGTTGGGAAAGACATGAATCTGCTCGCGCGAAATACCGAAATACTCGCAAGCATCGTCTGCAACTTCTTCGGATACAGCAATCGTATTCGCGTTTGGGTCCGAATAAGCTTTCCGCAGCAGCTTCTTCTTCAAGAACTTAAAACGTTCGTTGCCGTGCTCAAAATCCCGACTCGGAGGGCTTACAATGACCGAAACCCGAGGCACTTCAGCCTTCCAACATGCCGGCGCGCACACGAGGGTCATGTGATAGGTACGATCATAAACAAGCTGAATCCCTTGCTTGCGAATCGTCTGCTCCAAATGCCGTACTTGCCTGCGATGGATCTGACCAGGAAGTGAAAAACCAAATTTGGCTTGGGACCAATAGTCGTGAACGGGCATTCCTTCGGGCAGACGTTCCAAATATGTGCCGCGCCGATAGAGCAGATAAACCTGCGGATCAAATAGAGCTTGGTCTAGACTGCATGCCAATTGCCAAAGCTGTCTTTCGCTACCACCGCCCTCCAAAGAGCCGCTGCACAAGAGCGTGCGACTCGGTTCCGCCGAGCTCAATTCTCCGGCTCCAACTTCTTACGAATCCTGGCCATTTGATCTCGGGCCCATGGTTTATCGCCGAACAGTAGCAGCAAGTCGCGGTAGTAAGTGTCGAGTTTTTCGCCACTGAGAGCTGCTTCCGATTTCTGAATCATTGCTTGTAGCTGGACTGCTGCTTTGGATTCGGAAACACGTAAATTCTTGCCTGCTTCCAGTGCGAACTGCGCCAATTCGATTAACTTCTCTTCCGTTCGACTCAAGTCCTGGATCGGGCCGAAAACCTTCAAGAAGGCTGCCACTTTTTTCTGCCCCATTTCTGGGTCACGATTGCGGGCAACCATGCAATCTAAAAAACCTTGCTCCAGTGCGCTCAAAGATTCGGCTCCAGAAACACTGCGCGCGCGACGCGCCAGAATCTGAGTCCAGCGCATCAACTCCATGCTATCCGCCAATGCCTGAACTTCTGATTGGCTTTCACTGGTGGGAAATCGATTTAGAAACTCCTGCACCTCGCTTTTGACAGCCAACAAGTCAGAATCATCTCCTTCGTCAGCAGCCGCCATGATCGCATCGTACAACTCTGATTCTGTGCGTGCCTTCGGCATCATCCACCAGCCAACGCCGATGCACCCCAAGAGTAAGACGATGATGCCAATGATAGATACTATCTGCAACCATTGCCCTTCCTCCTCCTGCGTTTCGCTCTCGGTAGCCAACGAAAACTCTGAACGTGTACTCTGTGCCACAGGCGTGTAATGCGATGGGCCGCCCGAAGTTAACTGCGACTCCGGAACTTGCGAAGGAAAATCATTCTGCTCAAATTCAAGGGATTCCTGGCTAGATTTATTTGAATAAGCAGTTGGCTTTTGATCCCCTGTAGCACCTGGTGCATCTGAGGGAGCAAGCATTGTTGCCTGATCATGAGGATCGATGGAATCTGCACCACTACTTCCCGACTTGCTTCCTTTGCTAGAATCGCGGTTCGAAGGCACCGGCGCAGGAGGAACATACGCCGAAGCATTTGTCATTTTCAATTCGTCATCTTCCACATCGGAAAGATCCAGCGAAGTCATCTTCTTTTCAACGCTTTTTGCCGTTGGCTCTGGAGGATCAATTCGCTCATTGACACGCGTCTTTTCGATTGCCTTCTGCATGCTCTTAAGACGGTTACCGACTACCAATGCCGTCGGAGGACGATTGCTCGGTCCTTTTTCCAGCAGCTCGTGGATCAGCTCGCACATTGGCTGCGGAATATCGTCGACACGGTCTTCGATGCGTGGCACGGCGCTGTAACGTACCGCATAGAGAACTTCAGGAACACTCTTTCCGCTAAACGGTGGCTTGCCAACTAAGAGGGCATAGAGGACACCACCTAGCCCGTACAAATCACTTTTGACTGTAACCGTTTTCCCCTCAGCTTGCTCCGGAGGCATATAATCGGCCGTCCCAATAACCGAGCCGGCTGCGGTCATATCGGATGCACCGAAAAGCTTTGCAATCCCAAAGTCGGTGAGCTTTATTTCGCCTTCCTTGGTCAACATCAAGTTTGCAGGTTTGAGGTCTCGGTGGATGATGCCCAAATCATGCGCGTGTTTTAGAGCAGACGTTGTTTGAATTCCGATTTCTACGACGTCCTCCCAGGGAATCCGGCGCTCCTTGCGCATGAGCTCATGTAAGGTGTATCCGTCGACGAACTCCATCGTATAAAAGAGCAATCCCTTTTCTTCCCCTACCCCCTTCAAGGTCACGATGTTGGGATGCTTGATCTTTTGAAGGGTTTTGATTTCGGCCTCAAATCGCCTGCGAAAACGCGATTGGTCCGCCATGGCCGTTGAAATAACTTTGATGGCGACGACTTCACCATTTTTGGCATGCACACCCTTATAGACAGTACCCATTCCACCCCGTCCGAGGACCTTTTCGACGTGGTAGGGGCCCAAATAGTCAAACTCGGGATCGGCCATCTTTTCTTCTTTCCCAGGCTATCGCAAACCAGATGAACATTGGCTTCTAAGAACCAATTCTAATTGATTCTATTGCCATTCAAAATGGCCACCCCAAACTGGGGCATTGCGGACTTTTACTAGCACGACAAATAGGACCTGA
>JBCCEO010000223.1:0-10579 GCA_039030255.1 Planctomycetota bacterium
AAGATCAGTTAGGCAACCAAGCTCTCCGTCAGACTTTAGAAGTCCGTTGGCCGAGCCGAGTTGGGTCCCGTAATTTATCGCTGGGCTTCGGTACCGTCAACCCAAAAATGGAAGGTTTTGAGAAAGCTTTTGAACTCGCTCCAGCTCGTCAAAACGAAGGGGAGACTCTCGTCTCTCCTCGTGCTGTGAGCTTTCCTCCACGCGAAGGACAAGAATGTATCGGGATGAGTTCGGACCCACAAGTCACGTTTTGCAACTTTCCGAAAATCTCTCGCTTCCACTTAGGCTCGACGTGCGATCAGGCAGTTTTGCTTGGTCGACCAAGGTTTCGGTGGCTGGAGAGGAGTCACTTTGTGCGACCGCTCCAAATTCACTTGTCCAAGACGTCGTGGCCTGACTTTTCTACCTTGGTATTTTTACCGCGATAAGGTGCAGAACACGAATTCGTCTCCCATGGGAGTCTGAAGTATCGGCACGCCAACGCTAGAAGTTGAACGCGAACTTTGTAGCTTCTAAGAAAGTTGTTCCTTACCAGTCTGTTTCGCCTCTTTTCACCCTCACCGTTCTGCATAACCACAGCCCGCAAATCGTTTGCTTCATCGATTCTCTAACCTACCTTTCTCAGGTTGGCCTTAGTCCCAACACTTTCAAATTGACCCTGTACCCCCGACTGCTCGGCATATGTCTGATAACGCTACTCAAAACAATAACGATGGTGAGCTTGATCAGTTACTTCAGCGAATCGATGGACTGATTTCATCAGGCGGAAAAGAAAACAGCCCTGCAAAACCTGCAGCACCTGCACAATCGGCAGCTGCTTCAAAACCCGCGGTTCCTAAGCCAGCACCGCCAGCAAAACCAGCGCAACGACCCGCGCCGCCACAAAGCCGCAAACCTGCTGCTCCAAACGCTCCTGCAGGCAAGCCAAAGTCAGCGATTGCGACTGCGGCGCCAGCACCTGAACAGTCTTGCAGTTGGGGGCGCATTACTGGCGAGCGAGAAGAGCCGTTCATTCCGGACGAGCCCAAGTCGCTTGAGGCGGCTGGCTTAAGCGAATCAATGGTAGAAGAACTTATCGTGCGTTTCTTGAATGGTCGTGGTGAAGCTCCTGGTCGCGTCATAGCCGATCAGACAAAGCTTCCTTTTATGTTAATCGAGCCCATCTTGAATCGTCTCAAGTACGAACAAGTCACGGCCTACCGCGGCAGCAATTCTGTAGGGGACTATACTCATGTTCTAACCGACGCCGGGCGTACTCGGGCTCGGCAATACAACGCTCGGACAACGTACTATGGAGCAGCACCCGTTCCCCTGGAACAGTACTGCGAGGCGGTAAAGCTACAGTCGGTAGAAGGTCAAAACCCACGCCGCGAAGAATTGCTGCACGCATTTCGTGATCTGCTGATTGACAAGAACATGCTCGGCAAACTTGGCCCAGCCATCAACAGTGGCCGCGGTATGTTTCTCTACGGCTACCCTGGAAATGGTAAGACAAGTATTGCTGAGCGTGTTACGACGTCTTTCGGCAAGTACATCTGGATTCCCCGCGCAATCATGGTGGACGGGGAGATTATGCGGTTCTTTGATCCTTTGATGCACACCGTGGACGAAGCGGACAGTGGCAGCGGGCTGCTCAATGAAGCCGCTTTCGATCAGCGTTGGGTTCGCGTCCGACGACCGACAATTATCGCCGGTGGTGAATTAACCATGGAGATGTTGGAAGTACGTAAGGATCCCGAAACAAACATTTCCGAGGCGCCTTTGCAGCTAAAGAGTAATTGTGGTGTGCTCGTCATCGATGACTTCGGGCGCCAAAAGATGCGAGTCGACGAGTTGCTCAATCGCTGGATCGTCCCGCTCGAAAAACGTTACGACTTCTTGAACATGAGTAGCGGCAAGAAGACCCAAGTTCCCTTTGACCAGCTTGTCATTTTCTCGACAAACCTTCAGCCAAAAGACTTGGTTGACGATGCGTTCCTGCGGCGAATCCCTTACAAAATCGAAGTCGAGAATCCCACCGAAACGGCATTTCGAAAGCTATTCGAAATCATGTGCCCGATCACCAAGATTCCATTCAACGCAGAGGTGATCGATTACCTCGTAGAAACGCATTACAAACCCGTGAATCGACCGTTTCGGAACTGCCATCCGCGGGACCTGTTGCTACAAGTTCGGAACTACTGCTTGTACCACGACCAGCCACTAGAGCTGAAAAAAGAATACGTCGACTTCGCCTGCGACAACTACTTCTCAATCATGTAGTCAGCTCGGCAGGCTCGAAAACAGACTTTCCGTTTGTTTTGCAGTCGTGATGCACCAGAATGCCGCTTGTTAAGAGGGGCGGCTAGGGGGCTGCTTGCGGCTCGTTCCAGCAATTCTTCGTGATTCAGCGCGGCAGCATGAATCTGTCGGGGGGTGGTGGTTGGATTTCGGCGTGAATTGGTCTAGATTGATTCCGAATGCACTCTATTGACTGCACTGCGGAACCCGAGCTCGACCATCATGAAGCAAATCTCGCCAAGCCTAAAAAATCGAATCGTTCTGCTAGGAGTGATCCTACTTGCTGCCCTTGCATCGAACTGGGTTTACACCTATGCCGAGATTGCGCGGGAAGATTCCAGAAAAGTCTATCGGGATCCGATGGTGTCAACGATGGAGTTCAGCGGTGGGGCCGCTGGAGAGGCCGAGGGCGACTTTCGACTTGGCGGTTGGCCCCTGCATTACTACTACACGCGTGAGACCTTCAACGGAACAACGCTAAGTGCCTTCAGCTGGGGTTCCCTGCTGCTCAACCTTCTTTTTTGGTCCGGAATGGTTGTGCTTTGGTTTGGCTACGAGTCAGTAATGCGAGCTAAGGCGAAGTCAAATGAGGATGTCACGCCGCCAGCGAAGGGCAAGTCGCGGAGCCTATCGCTTAGCGATATTCTGCTAGCTACCGCGATCGTAGCTGCGCTGCTCGTTTACGGTAGAGGTATTTATTCCACTGCAGCAAAGCACGAAGAATTCGCGAAGAGCATCGTCAATGCCGGCGGCAGTGTTAGTCGTGTTGCTTATGCACCCAGTTTTCTCAAGGAGCGTTTGCCGAGTACTCTTCAGCAAATGTTGTTGCGTGTTGCGCGAGCCGAGTTGGTGCAGCCGCAATCTGAACAAGTGGCCGAAGTTATCGGGTTCGGCACTGTCGAAGAGCTCCTGCTCGCGGGCGGTAGCTACGACTTGCGTTTGCTCGACGATTTGAGGTCCCAGTCGGCTTTGCGCTGCGTACGCATTGCGGGGCGAGTCGTCGACGCTGAGTTATTGGCTGCTGTCGGGGCGGCTAAGCAACTCGAAGGAATCAGTTTTATTTATACCAATGTGACCGAGGATGGAATGAAATCGCTGGGCGAAATGCCCTGCTTGTTCGGTGTCGATCTTGCCAATACCGATGTTTTTCTTAGCAAAGATCAAATGCCGGCATGGGGCAAGTCGGTGCTGCGTCTTTCGCTTCCCTGCAACCGAGAGGAAAGGCAGCATGTGGTGAAGGATTGGCCGACTCTGATTCAGCTCAATGTACAGGATCTGAATTCGACTTGGAGTTCTTCCGAGATGAAAGTTGAGCTGGATAACTTGCCCAAGTTGCGACTATTGGGGCTCGATAAGTCCTATATGTTTGCTTTGAATGCCAAGTCATTGCCGAAACTCGCCGTCCTTCTTCAGGTCGGTACTGGGTCGCGCGGAGTTTCGCAGAGTCAGCGTGTCCCAAAGTACCTGCGTTTTTCCGATGTGCACTTGCAATCGATTTCCAGTTTGCCCATTTTCGGGGCAGATGCGGGGTGGATTCGTAGTTTTACAATTGAAGACTGCGGAGGCCTTGAATTCAAGCTTTCGCTAGTAAACGACGGTTTTGAGGAAAGCGAGCTGCCACATGGCGAAGCCTACGGCGCGCATCTCCCTGCGGAACGGCGTCAGAAATGGATCGATGCTCTTGCCCAATCAAAAGGTGTGGTGAAGGCGAATCTCTCGCATGTGGCGATGGCCGAACTTGATTTTTCTGCGCTTGCGAAATTGGATTCACTGCAGAGTCTGATTCTTCGCGACAGTGGCACGAGCGCAGCACAACTCGCCGCATTCAAAGGCAACGAATCGCTCCAAGAAATAGATCTGTCTGGTTGCGATGTATCTGGCACGGATCTCGAAAAGCTATTGGCTCGCATGCCCAATTTGCGTGAATGCAAGGTGGATCAATTCAGTCTAGGCCGCTTGCGTTTGATGCAGCATGAGAACATCGAGCAGTTGATAGGTCGTCGAGTGAGCGATTATTCCTCGGTCGATGCGCTGCATTTAGAGGCTTTGCCGAAGCTGAAGGATGTGGTGGATGTGAGTATGAATTGTCAATACTTGCATCTGGTCGATGTCCCGTCTCTGCGCGGCGTTATTTGCTTTGGAACGATGCCCAAGCGTTCTAGGATCTCGGGCCTGCGTGACTTGACCATTTTCTCATCGGGCGGCAAGTGGGTGACCAGCGAGATGGCTGAAGCCGTGTTGCAGTGCCAAAAATTGCAGAAGCTGACTTTGGCCTACACCGGACTCGCGGCAGAATCCCTGCGCGCCCTGGCGGAGCTCAAGGACTTGGAGGTGCTGGTCTTAACTGGAACGAAGATCGATGAGGAATTGCTTGGGAGCCTTAGTGGGCTCGAAAAACTGCGGGTGTTGAGACTCGACGAGACTGGCATCCCGGCCTCACTTTTGCACTCGAACCTACGCAGTTTGCCACAATTGGTCGAATTGGGCGTTGATCAACTGGATGCAAAGTTTGCTAGCACGCTACCACGCATGGAGCAGTTAACGAAGCTGCATGTGCGGAATACCAATGTGAGTCTGGCTCTAATGCAGCAGATTTGTTCGATTCCACAGTTGCAATATCTTGATCTGACTGGTTGCGATGTCACCGCAACTGCCGCCGAGTACTTTGCGACTCGCCCACCTCCAACGCTAGTGGAAATTTCGCTGCGAAACGCCAAAGTGGAGGGGCCCTATCTGTTGAAACTGGCGCGCACATACCGTCACCTCTATTGGAATGTTACCAATTTGGATACTGAGTTTGCAGCTTTGGATTACATCGTCACCAGCTGCAGGTTGCGTGAAGAAAATGCTCCAGTCTTCTATGGAGGATCGGGGGCCGTGGTAACTCAAGCCGGACAACTGCCGACACTTGGTGAAGTGTCGCCGAAGAACTACGAGATGTCCTTCGAAGACCGGTTGAAGGCCGCCGGCATTCTGCCGGCTGGCGGGGGAAATTAAGCAATGTCATTGATGGTTCTTGAAAGATCGTAGTCATGCAAACACAGGTCTATTCCACCATGGAGCTACGCAACCTCGTCAAGGTGCTTGTCGTTGTGTTGTTTTGTATCTGCATTCCGGGCTGCGAGGACATTCCAGATTTTGGTTATGCAGAATTGGAAGTCAATCCAGAGGCGGTTACGAGGGATGGACGAGATGAATACACGTGGACCTATGACGGAGGTTTTGCAGTTCGACGGCCTTTGGATTTCACGTTTTTCGAAAATGTAGATCGAGAGAAAATAGCGAAGGTGGTTCGTGGGAGACAGGCAGCGTCGGCCGGAGGAAGCCCCGTTTGGTTAACGGACGAGGAAATGAAGCTTCCCGAAGGTGCGGTAGAGTACTCGTATTCGCGTTTGACTTCGCTGACTCAAGGCCATGAGCCGATCCGTCCAAGTGTGAAATTGCCAGTCGATGATCAAACTGCGGCTGTTGGATTCGATCTGAGTCCTGATGGAAAATATCTTGCGGTTGTAGGCGATACGACCAAGGTTGTGGAGACTGGAAACGGCAAAGAAATCTGCGATTTGCCTGTGAGCCAAGCGCTGGCAGCAAGGTTCGCTGGAGATTCGGGCGAACTCGTTATCCAGCAAGATAATCTGCTTACGCGTATGAACATCAAGAGCGGGGAGGTTATTTGTACTTGGGATTCGCCGGCCAAGATCGCGGCTATAGATTCCGATGCAAAAGGTGAAAACTGGGTTGTTTTGACTGAAGATGGCGCTCTCTTTGCACTGGACAAAGAATTTAAGTCTACGGCGACGCTGGCCGCCGGAGCGGCAGTTGGGGGGAGTGTATCTATGCACCCGAGTGGAGCTTGGGTGTTAGCGAATTCGCCAAAGGGTCCACTCAAGTGGAATTTAAGAGGCCTCGGTCGCGCACCCGATCTGCTGCCCGCGGAGGCATATGAAGCGAATGCCATATGTCGCTCGGGTTCGAAGGTCGATGTTTGGATCGGCCAAAATTACTGCCATGCCTACCGCGAGGGAAAGCCTATTACTTACCGTGACACGCCCGGTTTGGTCCTTTTTCCGGAAGTAAAATTTGCAGAGTTATGTGATTGGGGCAAAGATGATTCTTCATTCACGCTGCTGGTGGCTCGCCAGCCCGATGAGCAAAACAACTGGCGCATTTTCTTGCAAGATCAGCAAATAGAAGGCGGCCACTTTTCATGGCCCATGCCTTTGGAATTCATGCCGCTCGATTTTTGTGCGAGCAATGATGGTGAAATCGTGGCTATGTCGAGTGAAGAGGAAATCATTGTCTTCCACCGCAGGCGTTGGGTAGACCCATTTGGCGGCTACCTCGTGGAAAGCCTTAAAGAGCTAGTACTGGAAGACCGCATTCAAGAATTCGAATTTTGTCTTACCGTTTTGACGGATGAGCCTTATTTGCGAGGCGGGAAAGATCCCCAAGAGCTTGTCGGAGAGTGTTTAATTAGCGTTGGGGCCTACTGGGGTTCGGTACATCGTGGCGAGCATGATATGAAGATGCTGGAATCCGCCGAATTGCTGAAGAAGTTCGAAGACTGGCGGGCAACGGGCTCTACCTTTGCAATCGCTGCTTCGGCCGTCCGCTACTTGAACCGATGTTATTGGGCTGCGACCTGGGAGGACCGTGAGAAATTGTTCAAGCTCACGATGGATGAAATCAAATTGCTTGAAAGAGACTTTTTGTTGGCTTCCCTAGGCATCGCCTTGAAAATGGAACTTATGGCGCGATTTGAGCAAGCTGGCCAACAGGAGCTTGATCCTCTATTGGCGGAATACATGGAGCTAACTCCCGCCTCACTTCGGGCTCATTATTGGATTGCTGAATGGATGGAGCATTCAGGGTTCGAGTGGTTGGGCACTAGTGAAGACCGGTTCTCCTATACCTCAGCGGTAGCAGATCTCTATCCGAGCGATGTGAGTGACTACACCTATGCGCAACTTGTTGTCTATACGACGCATCGAACGAGATCGACGATGAACTTAGCGGGAGCCAAACGCTTCCATCGCGGTCTATTGGAAATGATGGATCGGAAGGCTATTGGGCCGACGGACGTGATGCCAATTTACAAGGCGTTTCAAGCAAGGAATGTTGCGGGAATGATTGAGGATCTCAATGAATACGCCGTTCGTAATTTTGGGTGCCTACCTCCCACCGCCTACTCGCTCTCCATTCCCGAAAACCTTGTGCAAGTTCGAGACGAAAGCCGCCGATTGGCCAATCGGAAATCTAATTCCGAAGCCAATTGATCGAGCTCATTCTGCCCGGCGAAAGTCGAATAAAGCGAGTTATTGCGGAATGTATTCCCGTCCCCAGCGGGGTATGTGTGCTGTAGCACCGGAGGTATCATTGAAGCGACGCCGGTTGGAGTGGTTGTTCTTCTCGGGTGCCGGTCGTCATGAATTCAGCCCTGCAACGCGTCCTCGGATTACTGAAACTCGTTGGCTATGCCGGGAACAATTGCTCGCAAGAAACGGACGTGAAATTTATGGCTTCGAGGAGAATTGTTAGTATTGCGGTTGCTTTGCTCGTCCTTGCAGCCGCCATCGCGGCAAATTGGATCTATCCGTACGAAGTTTATGCTCGGGTTGATACGCAGGCGATCTACTCAGATTTGATGAGCCGACAAGTCGACCTTCGCAGCGATTCCATTCTAGAACCAACCTTGCCTGGGGATTTTCGATTAGGAGGCTGGCCTTTTCGCTACTACTACTCGCGGGAAACTATTGATGGTTCCATGCTAACGGCACTCAGTTACCCCAAGCTGGGATTGAATATTTTAAGCTGGGGATTGTTGTTTGCATTTTGCTATGGCTACGAATTTTTAATACAGCGTCGTAGGAAAACTGATTCTAGCGCAGGATCAAAACAAGAAAAGAGAAGGCTATCCCTGTCAGATCTGCTTGTTGTCACTGCCGTAATTGCATGCGTTCTCGTGTACGTTCGCTCGGTATATAAGGCAGCAGCCGTACATAGTGATTTGGCCGCAAGTATTGTTGAAAGTGGTGGGAGCGCAGGGCGGGTTGCATATGGCCCCAGCATCTTGAAAGGACGTTTGCCGGATGCGATTGTGCAATCATTGATGCGTTTATCTCGAGCTGAAGTCATTCAACCGACAGATGCGCAGGTCAAGGCCTTGATGGAATTGCGGACCGTTGAGGAGCTTCTGCTTTCCGGGGGAGAATATGACTTGCGCTTGCTGGATGGGTTAAAACGCAAGACTTCTCTTCGTGGGCTGCGAGTGGCGGGGCGAAAGATCGATGCACAACTCATCGTCTCTATTGGCTCCGCAAAACAGCTTGAGAGATTGAGCTTGATTTTCACCAATGTAACTGCCGAAGGAATGGAAGCTCTGGGCGAAATGCCAGTTCTCTACGGAGTTGATCTCGCAAATACGGATGTCTACTTGGAGCAGGATTCTTTGCCAGCTTGGGGTAGAAATGTGATGGTGTTGTCATTGCCAAGCAGTACATCGGAAGCGCGGCAGAGATTGGTTGATTGGCCCCAGTTGCGTACAGTCCGGGTTGAGGATCCGAATTCTGTGTGGAGTTCCACTGAGATCCAACTTGAGTTGCGGGATCTCCCCAATCTGACTCACGTTAGACTGGAGAGCACAAGGCAATTTCAATTCTCGGCTGAGAATGTGCCGAGGTTGCATACCATCGGATCGGCACAAACGCGTGTCAACGCCTTGCCGAAGAATCAGCCCTATTTGGCGGGTTCGCGGCTCACAAAATTTCATCTGAAGAATGCTGAATCATTGGCGCGAGTTTGGTTGACCATGGCCAGTTCTCCGCGTATTTCTCTGGATGGGGTGCCAAATTTGAATCTTGGTCTACGATTGGACGCCTACACGGCCTTGGCGAACAACATGATTAAGCAAGGAGATATGTTGGGCGGCGAGACTACTCGGGAGGAGCGACAAGAATGGATCGACGGGTTTGTTTCACTTGGCGACTTGCCAAGTCTTGATTTGAGCCGGATCTGCTTGAAGGATCTTGATCTTTCAACTTTAGCGAATAGCAAGCTCAAGCATCTTGACTTGAGCTACACCGCTCTCGCCCCCAGGGATTTGTTCCCACTGAAAGACGCTACCTCCATCGAGTCAATAGATTTGACAGGTTGCCAGGTTTCCGGTGCGGATGTCGAAAAGCTTTTAAAAATATTGCCAAACGTGCGTGTTTTAAAGGTGGATCAATTCAATCAACGAAGACTACGGATTGTTGGGCACGACCGACTGGAGAGTGTGGTTGGACGCCGCTTCCCCGACGCTTCAAATGTGGATGCATTGCACCTCCAAAATTTGCCCAATTTTCGCGACGTGGTTGATTTAACAAATTATAGCCAATATCTGCACCTAGAAAATGTTCCCAGTCTGAAAGGGATTATTTGCTTTGGCCCTATGCCCAAACGCGTCAAGGTAAGTGGGCTCCGCGACCTCGAGGTTTTTGCAGGCGGCGGGGGGAATGTTACCGATGAAATTGCCCAGGAAGTTCTAGCTTGTGCACCACTTTCTAAGCTGACATTGGCTTACGCCGAGCTCGCAGATGAAACGCTAAGTCGAATAGGTGAACGGGGGAACCTCAAAGTGTTGGTGCTGACTGGGACGAAACTCGGAGCCAAGGCAGAAGCATCACTACAGAATCTGACAGGCTTGCAAAAGCTGCGTTTGGAGAACACTGGCGTAGCGAATGGCGTCTTAGCAAGACTCTTAGCGGCCCAATCTGGGCTCGAAGAGTTCGGTGCTTCTGATGTAAATCAAGAAGTTGGAGCAGCTTTGGCTCGGTCGCAGTCGCTTCGCGTCTTGCGTTTGGCAGAATCCGAAGTGGACGCCAAGCTGATGCAGCAGATCTGTCGGCTTCCGGCCTTGCAAATTCTAGATCTTCGCGGTTGTACGTTGAGCGAGGATGCAGTGGCAGTACTGGCGAGCGGCGCGCCGTCGACACTTGTGCAAATCTCTTTGCGCGAAGCGAAAGCCAAGGGATTCGGATTGCGAAAACTTGCGGTTGATAAACCGTGGTTGCGCTGGGACATAGAAGAACTCGATGTAAACTTCATTGTTCTCGATTATCTCCTGGAAAACTGTAAGTTGTTGGATGCGGTTGGCATGAATGTCAGCGGCGGTCGCTCAATCATGACGGAACGCGGGCAGTATCCGGACTACGGCGAAGTACCTGCCAGCAACTACATGCAAGGTGCTCAAGATTCTTGGCGTTAAGTCCGTTATTCTCGCCCATGATCGGGTCCTAGTGTCTCTGCGTTTTTCGTCTAC
>JBCCEO010000224.1:0-10575 GCA_039030255.1 Planctomycetota bacterium
AACCGAGTATGGCATCATTTGATGGGACGTGGACTCGTGCCTTCGACGGATAACTTTGGTGTGCTGGGCGGACGGCCGAGTCACCCTGAGTTATTGGATTACCTTGCATCAGAGTTCGTCGAGCATGATTGGTCCGTGAAATGGCTGGTCAAAGAGATTGTTAGCAGTCAGACGTATCGACTCAGCAGCAAGCCTTCGGAAGAGCAGCGCGAGTTGGATGCGGATGGTTCGCTGTGGAGTCATCGGCCGGTGCGGCGGTTGAGTGCTGAGTCGCTCCGAGACGCATTGCTGTCTACTGCCGGTTCGCTGGACCCGCAATTGGGCGGAAGGAGCGTTCCGGTGCACTTGAATAGTCAGATGACGGGACGAGGGCGACCAGGAAAGAGTGGTCCTCTGGACGGTCAAAATCGTCGCAGTGTTTTTGTAGAAGTGCGCCGCAACTTTTTAGATCCTTTTCTGCTGGCCTTTGATTTTCCCATGCCCTCTACCGCTACCGGAAAGCGAACAGAGTCCAATGTTCCGGCGCAGGCACTTGGTCTATTAAATGATCCGCTGGTTCAAGAAATGACCAAACGATGGGTGCGAAAGTCTTCGACTATCGCGAACACCGATCAGCGGATTGAAGCAATGTTTGCCGATGCGTATTCTCGCGAGGCCACGACAAATGAGTTACAAGTCTGCAGACACTTTTTGGGGGACAATGCGAATGAGGCGACTTGGCAAGAGCTCGCTCACGTGCTGTTCAACAGTAAAGAATTCTCGTACCTCAAATGAGATCTGCTAGCACTTTTGGGTAGACTTGGGCCGACACGTTTGGCGTCGGAAGAATCGAAAAGGACAATCGCGGATGGGCGACTCGCCTCGGCAATCGAGAAAAGCCGTCGATACCCATGCTCTGTTTGTTGCTGCAGCCGCCGCCTTCTGTACCTATTTCTGTATGTACGCGTTCCGCAAGCCGTTTACGGCAGCGACCTATGAGAATCAAGAGATTTATGGCCTCGCTGCTAAGACGGTTCTCGTGACATCTCAGTTGTTTGGCTACATGCTCTCGAAGTTCATCGGGATCAAAGTCGTTTCCGAAATGACCCGAGTACGGGCTGGCTTGGTGCTCGTCGGATTGATCAGTGTCGCTGAGTTGGCTTTGGTCGCTTTTGCTTTTGCGCCTACATCGCTGAGGCCAATCTGTCTGTTCGCAAATGGCCTGCCGCTAGGAATGGTCTTTGGACTGGTCTTAGTTTTCCTGGAGGGACGGAAGCAGACCGAGGCATTGTCCGCTGCTTTGTGTGCAAGTTTCATTGTGTCTTCCGGTGCAGTGAAAAGCATTGGAGAGTACCTACTGCAAGACTGGCAAGTCAACGAATACCAGATGCCAATGATTGTGGGCGGCATGTTTTTTGTCCCGCTGTTGATATCCGTATGGGTACTGCAGTCCACGCCGGCCCCAAGCTCGGAAGATCTAAAGGAGCGAAACGAAAGAAAGCCTTTGTCGCGGTCGCAGCGTTGGGCCTTCTTTCGAAAACACTGGCCTGGGCTTAGTTTGATGATCTTTGTGTATATTGCGCTGACGATTATTCGAACGGTCCGCGACGATTTTGGAGTTGAGATTTGGCGCGATCTAGGAGTGTCCAAGAAGCCAGAGGTTTTCGTAAGGAGTGAAACAGTCGTTGCCGTCTTTGTCGTCGCCTTTAATGCAGCGGCGATTTGGATTCGCAATCATCTAACTGCGCTCAAGGTTGTCGCAGCGACGATGTGCTTGGCATTTGCAGTTTCCGGCCTGGTGGCATGCTTACAATCGGCGGATCTTGTCAGTCCATTCGTTTTTATGGTTGCCTGCGGTGTTGGACTTTATATTCCCTACGTGGCTTTTCATACGACTGTTTTTGAACGATTGGTCGCGGCGTCAAGTCAAGCAGGCAATCTTGTGTTCCTGATGTACCTTGCCGATGCAATTGGTTATTTAGGCTATGCGATGATCATGATCGGCAAGTCCGTCTTTCCAGCTCCAGGGGAAATGCTGCCATTTTTCCTGGGGTCGCTCATTGCCGGATCGATCGGCTGTGTGATCGCTTTGCTCGCAGCCCTGATATATTTCCAAAAAACGCTTTCGACGGAAGAGATCTAATAGAGCCAAACTGGTGGCGGCTGATTTGAGCAATGATTACGGGTGCAAGTGAGATGCCAAATTCCATTGACGAGATTCCACGCGATTCGAAAGCGGCGGTCTTTCAAGGGCCAGGTCGGCTAGAGTTGCAAGAACTTCCCATACCAGAGCTTCAGCCCGGAGAAGCGCTCGTCAAAATTGATTGTTCGACGCTGTGCGGCAGCGATCTACATACGTTTACTGGGCGTCGTAACGAACCTACCCCTTCGATCCTGGGACATGAGGCGATAGGTCGCGTAGTGCGGACGGAGTTGGCCGTCGATATTCATGATGCTCTGATTCAAGTCGGTGATCGAGTAACGTGGTCTGTGGCCGTGTCCTGTAACAACTGTGAGCGTTGCAAGAGTGGCCTGCCGCAAAAGTGCTTCAGTTTGGCCAAGTATGGACACGAAACTGCCGTTGGCAGGACGGCGCTCAGCGGTGGTATGAGCGAATACATTTTGTTGCGTAAAGGTTCCGCCACCGTTCGAATCGATGATCAGTTGCCCGATCTGGTTGCTTCGCCGGCCAATTGCGCGACAGCTACAATTGCTGCTGGATTGCGGGCTGCTGAATCAGTTGCAGGACGGCGTGTGTTGATCTTGGGTGCTGGAATGTTGGGACTGAGCGCCGCGGCAATGTCACGAACTGCTGGGGCAAAGCAAGTCGTCGTTTGCGATCCAGTTGCGGATCGTCTGAAATTAGCAACTGCGTTCGGGGCAGATTTCGGTTTGCAAGAAACGTCTGTGGAATCGATTCGCGAACATATGAACGGCGTTCAACATCCCTTCGATGTGATTCTCGAAGTATCCGGGGCTATCTCGGCCATTGAGAACTCCATTGCGTTGGCCGATTTTGGTGCTCACGTTATCTTGATGGGAAGCGTGATGCCGATCGGGAAGGCAAATATAGATCCCGAGATGGTGGTTCGTCGGTGGCTTCATATATGCGGAGTGCACAACTACGCGCCGCAGGATCTCGTGACGGCCATCGAGTTTTTGACTGCACAGCATCAGCAGTTTCCATTTCGAGACCTGGTTGAACGAAGTTTCGCACTTAGGGATATTGCCGTGGCGATGGAATATGCGGTTAGCAATCGTCCAATTCGTTTGGCCATATGTCCTTAGAGCTGACACACGATAGATCGCACAGAATGGGAATTGCACAGGAAATCGTCGAATTGTTTTCGCTTCGGGGAGATTCGGAGTACGGCGGTGAGCCGGTAACGCAGCTTGAGCATGCGTTGCAGTGCGCAGAGTTGGCGGATCGCGAAAAATCGACGGACGCCTTGGTGGTTGCTGCCCTGTTGCATGACATCGGGCACTTGTTGCATGACTTGCCCATCGATGCTCCCGACCAAGGAATCGACGACAAGCATGAGAAATCCGGATTCTACTACTTGCAAAAAAACTTTCCGGCTGAAGTATTTGAGCCAGTTCGTTTGCACGTAGCGGCTAAACGATACTTATGCGCGGTGGATGATGCTTACTTTAGTTTGCTAAGCCAGCCGTCGGTGGTCAGCTTAGAGTTGCAAGGCGGGAAGATGTCGCAGCAGGAGTGTCAAGCGTTCGAAGGTAACCCACATTATAACGCCGCTGTTCGCTTGAGACGCTGGGACGATACCGCCAAGGATCCTGAGGCAAGACCGCCTGCGATTTCTAGCTACGTGGAACGAATAGAGCGAGTAGGATTGAAATAGGCACTTCTGGCGGGAAAAAACGGAATGGAAAAATACGATGTTGCCATTGTTGGTGGAGGAATCATCGGGCTTGCGCAGGCGTGGCGGGCTGCTTCTCGAGGATTGCAGGTTGCACTCTTTGAACGCGATTCCAGGGCCAGCGGTGCTTCGATAAGAAACTTCGGGATGATTTGGCCAATCGGTCAGAATGCAGGTGAGCCCTATGAAACGGCCTGCGAATCTGCAGCGCTTTGGCGGGAACTTGGCGAGCAAAATGTTTTGCAGGTCGAAGAGTGTGGAGCGCTGCATCTGGCCCACCGCGAAGATGAACTAGCTGTGTTGCAAGAGTTTGTGGGCTTGCAGACGCATCAATGCGAAATGTTATCGGCTGAGGAAACTTGTCGTCGTTCGCAATTGGCAAATCCATCAGGTTTGCTGGGAGCAATGTGGAGTCCGACGGAACTGCGAGCCGATCCGAGAATTGCTTCGGCGAATATCGCCGCATGGCTCCACTCGAGGTACAGCGTTCAGTTTAGTTTCGGCACGCCCGTGACGCACGTGGAGAGTGGAAACCTTCACTGTTCCGGCGGTCAGAGGGTCTTGGCCGATCGTATTGTTATTTGCAGCGGAAGTGACTTGCGGACGCTCTATCCCAAGGTCTTGGACCAGTCGGGATTGAAATTATGCAAACTTCAGATGCTAAAGGCGAAAGTATCTGCAGCAAAAGCTTCAGCCGAAGAGCCTGCGCCGCATTTGGCTAGTGGCCTGACGCTTCGTCACTACACGTCTTTTCAAGGTTGTCAGGCTTTAGAAACTCTTAAGCAAAGAGTTGCAGCGGAATCTCCCGAGTTGGACGAATATGGGATTCACGTGATGGCCTCTCAGTTTCCCAGCGGCGACGTCATACTTGGAGACTCGCACGAGTATGGAGCAGACATTGCGCCCTTTGATAAATCGGAAATCGATGATTACATGATTCGCGAATTGCGTGGACTGATTCAACTGGAAGACTGGACGATCACGCAGCGCTGGCATGGAATCTACGCCAAGCATTCTGAGAAGACCATTTTTCAAGCGGAGCCCGATCCTGGAGTATTTGTGTTTGTCGGCCCCGGTGGAGCCGGCATGACCATGTCCTTTGGCCTAGCAGAGCGGGCTTGGAAGCAATGGGATTGAGGATTTGGAGTTCCCTCAGAAATTGTCTGGTGCGTTCCTTTGCTTGAATCGCTTAGTGATCTAGAAAAACGTAGCGGTGACCGGTCTACAAGACTACTCAAACTGGTAGGAACTACAGCCATATTGGAGAACTGCCTGGGCGTACGAAACAGCTGCGGATCGAATCGCCCTTGTTTCCTTATTGAGACTGGATATCATATTGATAGACGAAACTGGGTTTCAATTATTTGATTTTGAGTCGAGATTTCAGACCAGTATCTGTTGCTCCAATTCGGCTGAGTGATGAAACAAGATTTGGCCAAAGAGATTGTTATTGCAGTAATTGACTGCGACGCAGAAGGTGAGCGGATGGTTTTTGCCAGCCGAACCGAGTCCTGCGAGAAGCCGATTGTGCTTCGTCATGAGTCTTTCAGCCCTGATGTTGGCTGGTTCACCCAGAGTAGCGTTGAAATGACGCGTCGAGAAATGGTACTTTTACGCTCCGCAATGGGCGGAAAGCAGCCAAGCGTTTGTGTCCGCACAAGCCAAAAGATCCAAGCTGAAAAAGCTCAGGCCGAACAAAATCAGCCGACAATCCTGCAAATCAGCAAGATGACGGCTGTTTCTTAACCTGGCTGCTTCTCAAGCGGGCTGTTTTTTTGCTCGGTTGATTTCTAACCGTATTGCTTAGCCCGATCGACGCAAGCTTTGGTCGCTGCTCGCGCTGGAATCCCGCAAGAGCTTCGTGTACTCGTCCACGCCTTCTTGCTCTTCCAGCAGGATTTCTTCGAGGAAGATTTCCAAAGGACGATTTCCTTCGGCCAATTCGAGGGCTTTGGTGTACATGTCCACTGCCTTGGATTCAAAGGCCAAGCTGAATTCGAGCACTTCCTTCAAGTCTCGGGACTGTTTGATCTCATTCCGCTGGGCGATTGGCACTCCACCGAGGGCGGCGATTTTGTCGCCAACCAGTTTTGCGTGTCCAAAGGACTCCTTGGCGTCTTCTTCAAACTTTTCGCTGTAAACTTCGCGTAGAACGCCTTCGATGATGAATGAGGCCTGCGAGTACTGAGCAACACCCGTCCACTCGTGCCGGAGGATTTCGTTGAGTTGCTCAATGACTGCTTGTGTGTCCATTTCTGTTTCCTTGTTTGTTGCCTAAGTTGCTTTGTTGACAATGATCGAACGAATGTTGCTTCGTCCGCAGTTTTTCTTGTGTTGTTTAAGAACTTTAGGATGGGAGCAACAGGGAAACAAGTTGGTTTGATCTTGTTGGAATTAGAAACATCCAAATACCTTATTTGGGGCTTTTTGCTCGGGATTGGGACTCAGTTTCAATAGTTATGGACGATCGGTGCGGGCCAAGTTGCACTCTACCAGCTTTGGGCGATTGGATGACGTAATTAAGTGTTCTAGTGTGATTGCATGCGCCCCGGCTTGCGAGCTAGGATGTCTGAAGGTGGATGTATCCGAAGGCTGGGGGATCCTCAACAATCGCTGCGCCTTGTCCGCAAACCGACCGGCGCAGCTCTTGATCGCGCCTATGCGAGCGAAAACGAACGGATTAGCAATTCCCACTATTGTTGGGGTTGTTTCTTGTGGTCGCCTGCTACGTGCAGGCATAGTAGGCGCTTTGGACTAACACTTCATGATAGTCCGTCGGCCAAAGGCGAATCTCTATTGCAACCTAAAGCCAGCGGCTCACTGCCAGAAGAAGCGTGAGCAAGCGTTCATCTACACAAGATATCTACCACCGATCGCAGCAAGCTCTCTGGGTTTGAGATGAATCTCGCCGTAGCAGCCAGTTCTAACGCGTCATCATCGAGTTCCTTCACGCACATCCAAGAGGAGGCATTCATGAAAAAATTTTGGTCGCAGATACTAATGAGAACCTCCGCTGGATAACTTATTCCAGCGGAGGTTTCCTATTCTGCCTTTGAGCTGTCGCTACTTTGCTGCGTGTCATTTTCGCCGGCGTTCGGCTCTTTCTTTGGCGGATTCTTCTCTGCCTCTTTCACCTGATCACTTTTCGATGCGTCAGAGTTTGCCGAGTTCTTAGCCGCTGACGTCTTTGGGTCGGTTGTTGCAGTTGTTGCAGGGCGTGACGATGCCGAGGACCGGCTGCTTCTTCCTCGAACCCGCGATGTCAGTTCATCATGCATGCCGAAAACCAACCAAGTAGCGCAAAGGGCGCTAGCGGCAAGAACTGCAAAACCGATTTTCCTCGTTCGTTTGAGTTGCCACCACATGAAGATGCCTGAGATGCCCCAGAAAACCATCGACAAGAACATGGCATCCACGGAAATTGCCCACCAAGTTCTGGTTCCTGCAGAAGGAGCGTAACCTCGACTCAGGTGTAGTCTTTGGGAAAAGCTCTTCGCACTCATTTCAGAACGAGGCGCTTCGTCGGCCAAGGCATTGATGGAGCCGCTACCAGTGCTGTAGCTTACTTTGCAAGGGATACCATCGATGTCTGCAAAGAAAATGAGGCTCGGCGAAGAGCGTCCGGCCGAGGGCTCACCGCTCGAAAGCCCTAGGTCCGTCAAGAGCCTTGGGATCTGTTCGTTTGCGATTGAATAAGTGTTGTCCTCGACTTCGATTTTGTCCACGTCCACAAGCGGGTTGCGTTTGGATTCATCCTCTGAGTCCGATTCATCGTCTTCCTCAGGATCAATCATGGTCGTGCGAATCGTTCCATCTCCCGTGACTGGATGGATCTCAATACGATGAGATTGATCCTCAGTGCGAACACTGAAGAATAGGTAGCGATCGAAATATGGATTCCGACGATTTGTCAATTCGATCTTGGGACCACCCGTAGTCTCAGAGTCTTGATTGATCTCCTGAACTACTTGTTCAGCCAGAATCTGCGGGTCTGGCAATTCAGCCAGAGCGCCTTCGGCGACCTCGCTGGAGCGAAATGACTGAATTTCGTCGCCTGAGAAATACGACGGGTGATTAAAGAACCATCCCGTAAAACCGTACAGCAGAACCCAGGGAAACATGAACAATCCTGAGTACAGGTGGATACGTCGGATCATCATCATCGTTTCTTTGACGATGACTTTTTTAAGTGGTTTTTTACCAGGAGGTCTTTTGGGTTTGTTCTTCTTGGAAGGATTCTCCTTCGTTGATATCTTTTCCTCTTGCTCTTGGACGACTGTGGCCATGGGAATGCCTTTCAAGCGAATGGGTCTGGAGCGGAAGGGATTCCCGAAGGTTTGAATCGAGAATGCAACAGAAATTGTCCAGTTCTGCACTGAAAACAACTGGTTTCCGTTTGTTGCGATTGTTCGAATTCAAAATTCAGATGGGGAAGTCACCGACTGGAATTCTGAGCGTGTTTGCTGGCTAGGATTCAGTTTGGAATCTTGGCTGGCCGATCGGACGCACGAGTAAAAAGGCTGAGGGAGGAAGGAGATCACCAGCTGGTCACTAGACGTCATTTTCAATGTTAAAAGGCGTCGGCAATCCAGCAAGATGAAATAAACAATTTGCAATGCGATTGGCAGAATCCACCGCCTTTCTACAGGTCATTCTGCGAAGTTGAGGACGAGCCATGAATCCCTGTTTTTGCTTGTAGAATAACGCTTGTTTCCCCTTTTCTTGTCCACTAAACTCGCCTAATATTTGGTGTTAGGAGCAGGAAGGCGAGCCGGCAAAATCCGCCTCGAATTCGGCCAGCCCACCTGCGCAAACTTGCGCTAGCAAGCCTCCAGTTGCTGCTCACTATTGCTTCCTCGCAATTTATCCAGAATTGAGGCTTGTTGCCTTCCAGCCATCTTGGCAGCTGCATTTCTGCAGGATTTTGGTCGAACCCTGATCGCAAAGATCTTTTGAAAGGTTAGTACGAAAAATGTCTTCACCTAGCATCGGCGTTTTCTATGGATCGGACACTGGCAATACCCAACGTGTAGCAGAGTTGATCTGCGAAGAACTCAAGCCACTAGAAATCGAAGCCAAAGATATCGACGAATGCTCAGTCGAGGACATGCTTGCCCCTGATGTGATCATGATGGGCGTTTCGACCTGGGACATCGGCCACATCCAATACAGCTGGGAAGACAAGCTAGAAGACCTTGCAAAGGCCGATTTGGCTGGCAAGAAAGTAGCTATCTTCGGGCTGGGTGACTCCGTTGGATATCCCGACACCTTTGTAGATGGAATGGGCATCCTTTGGGAATCTCTCGGTCAGGAACGTCCTGAAATTGTAGGCGTTTGGCCCACCGAAGAGTACGAATTCGATGACTCGCGCGGCAAGTTTGACGATGACAACTTCTTGGGGCTTGTAATCGACGAAGACTCCGAGCCCGATAAGACTGAAGACCGTGTCAAACGCTGGGCAGCCAAGCTCAAGCAAGAATTAGAGTTGGACGCCTAAGCTGCTTTTAATACAATCAGCCTCCATAGTCCAGCGCGCGAATTGCATGAGCGCGCTTTTCTTTAAGATGCAATGGTCACTGCCCACTGCAGAGTCAAACAGAGTCAAAGTTACGCTTGTGAAGCAGACAACTTTGGTCCTTCAAGCCGCGTTGGCTAGATGCTCGAGACAAGTAAACCTGCGCCCCACTAGCATGGGCAAGCTGCCCAGCTAGGAGGTTAGTGGTTCATAAGCATTCGGTTTGCTCCGACAGGGAACGCAGACGCTGATAGCAGTTTTGAACTCGACTCGGACAATCAAAAGCATTGTAGATGTGAATCAGACGCCAGAGGCAACAGCTGCATTCGAGCTTCTTTAGTGAACTGCTACTGATTGGACGCACGATTTGAAAAGCATCTTCAGTCCGATCCATCCCGATCAACAATCGAGCAGCCGTGACACGGTAGCTTGCTACTGAGGGTGAAAGAGAAATTGCCCGCCTGGCTGCATCAAGCGCCTTAAAACTTGGTCTCCCAAGATGCATGAGCGTAGTACTTAGCTCGTGCCATAGGATTGCTGAATCGCTTAGGTCTAAAGCGTACGCCAATACGTTTAGGGCCGCTGCGCTTTGATCGAGCCGCAACAGATCGTTGCTGATTCGGCGCACAAAAATCGGATTCTGGTGGATCTGCGCGAGCGAGATTAGCAGTTCGACTCCAAGTTCTGTTTTTCCTATCGCCACGTAATCCAACGCCAAGCATCGAGATGCAAGTGGCTGTAAAGGTATCAGTAGTGAAGCGTGTTCCATCGAAGCAACGGCCGCATGCTGGTTGCCTAGATAGGACTCCAGCAAAGCACGCAATTCCCATGCTGCGCCGGAATCTGGTTGTTCGTCTAGGGCCTCAAGGATCGTCTCATAAGCGGAATCCCAATCGCAGCTGCAAAGAAACTCTGCAATTCGAATCAGTAATTCTTCCCGTTCGCTCTCCAGCGTTTTATGGCGTTCAAGCATTGTAGGTCTCCTTCAGCGAGTCGTTATGGAGATAGTGACGAAGGATGAATTATCGGCTTAGTATTAGTTTGCCGTTCCGCGTCTTGCGAAGCTCGTATACGGTACCATTCAATTCGACCAGAACGGCGGGGCTGTCGGTGGCCATCTTGTCGAATGAGTAAACAGGGAATCCTCGCGCGTCTCGGTGCGTCGCACTTGCACTTGGTAGTTCTCTGGGCTCTGGCTTAGGG
>JBCCEO010000225.1:0-10469 GCA_039030255.1 Planctomycetota bacterium
ACAAGTCCTCCCAACATGATGTACTTGCCATCGTAAGGCCCATTGCCGAAGGCAGTAATTTGCACTTTGCTGACCGCGGTCCAATCCACCTTTCCAGCCGACCAAGCGGGGGGCACAAAAGATGCAAGAGGTGCCGTTACTTGAATCCACTTTCCTGCCGACCCAAATGTAGAAAAACCAAACGCACTAGCTTGTTTATCACCGCTGTGCACTTGCAAGTTAAAATCGCTTTCGGCATCTGACTTCACCCACAAACGCAACTCGACCGACTCAGAAAGATTCAGCTCGGAGAAGGGTACGCCGACGCCAAAATAGCCCTTGGCTTCTGCCGCATTGTCGACCATCGTTTTTGCCGAAGCGCTCCCCTCGATTGCGGCATCGTCAGTGTTCTTAATGCTTGCTGGATGCGTCGTTATGAGTCTTGCGATCTGCTTGTCGTTCCCAAATTCAAATAGAGTCTTTGGTTCATCGGCCAGCACTGAAAGTTGCAAAAATGCAACACAAGACGCAAGGGTCGCAAAACTATGCAATCTTTTTGCGATTCGCCCGAATGTTGAGCTCTGGTAGGAAGCCATTTTGCGCCTCGAAATTGAAGGTCAGAAAAACTTGATTACTTGAGTGTGGTGCACGCCGCAAGTAGAAATAACTACCGTTGTACCAGCCGTTTCGCCAGGCAAGGCAATTGCGAAACAAGCACCTACTGCTACTTTTGCCCCTGTATCCACTCATGATAGAACATCGCTTCGTGAACCCGATCTGAATCATAGTTGGGGT
The DNA here is from genome assembly GCA_039030255.1 of Planctomycetota bacterium. Classification (GTDB taxonomy): domain Bacteria; phylum Planctomycetota; class Planctomycetia; order Pirellulales; family Pirellulaceae; genus Aureliella. Next base: position 775 of record JBCCEO010000225.1, read on the forward strand.
TGATGGACGGCATCTGCGCTCCAACTTTGGTTCTCCACGCGCGAAGATCCCGCAAAAGCTCCTTGGCGATTTCCGGCTTGGTATTGATAAGGTTTACCGTTTCTCCAATATCGGATTCGATATTGTAAAGCTCTGCCGGGGTCCCGTCGAAATGCTCAATGAGTCGATAATTACGCTTGCGAATCACTCCGTGTGGCGAAGCCCCTCCGTGATGGTAATGCGGATAGTGCCAGAACAATGCTTTTCGCCCGATTGGCTGACTGCCAACAAGTAATGGCAATAAGTTTACACCATCTAGTTGCCTACCAATCTTCTCTGGCAATTCCTGCTCTACAACAGCCTGCAGAGTCGGAAAGAAATCAACGCTTGTCACAGGTTCATTCGATTCAGAACCGGGTGCAACTTTTCCAGGCCACCGAATAATTAGCGGCACACGATAAGCCCCTTCGTAGGCCGCACCTTTCCCATCACGTAGCGGTGCATTGTTTGTCTTTTGAGGCGTGTCCGCATAATGATTCCCTCCATTGTCGGAAGCAAAAATGAGAAGCGTTTCTTCGGCCAATTCGGCATCCTCAAGAGCTTGCAGCAATCGGCCCATGTTTTCGTCCAAGCTATGAATCATTCCAGCATTGATTGGATTTCGCTGAATTTGCTCCGGCGTAAGCTTGGCCTCGTACTTGCGGATGTATTCTTCTTTTGCCTGCGTTGGTCGATGCGGAGTAAAGTAAGAAACGAAAGTAAAGAAAGGACGATCATGAGGACGTTCGATACTCTTGATGACTTCGTCGGTCAGCCTATCTGTTAGATAGTCACCTTTTTTGCCCGTCAAATTGCGAACCATGGGCCAAGGATAAAAATATGTGCCTGGCCAACCCGCCTGAGTTTCCGCCAAGGTGTGATCAAATCCTTGCGTCGCAGGAAAATGCTCTTCGCCACCCAAATGCCACTTGCCAAAATAAAAAGTCTCGTAGCCACTCTCCTGCAACATCTCAGCCAAAGTAACTTCTTCGTGCGGTAAGTAGTGACGCTGCCAATCGGGCGGCTTCAAAGCCGCATGAGGAAAAACCAAACCGCTTAGAAAGTCAGTGATGTGCAGTCGCGCCGGGGATTTGCCAGTCAGCACAGCCGCCCGAGTCGGAGAACAAACGGTTGCCGCCGCATAAGCGTCGGTGAATCTCATCCCTTGTGAAGCTAGGCGGTCGACATGAGGAGTTTCATAAAACGTGCTGCCATAACAGCTTAGATCCCTCCAACCTAAGTCGTCCGTCAAAACGAATAGAATATTCGGAAGCTTTTTCGAGCTCGAAGAAATCGTGTTTGACAGTACTTGTTGATCTTCGGCTGCCGCTTGCCCAGCACCCAAAGTATGGACAATAACAAGCGAGGTCAAAATGCATGCATGCAATTGGTCAATGCAAAGGTATTTTCTTGTGATCATTTCGAAATTCTAGACTACGCACACAAAACGGCTGACAGGAAAGTCTAGCGCACTCTACCACGATCAGGTTCCGGCTGCATCCGTCATCGAAATCAGCGCCCTGATAATTCATCCTAACGGAATAGCTATCGAATCAAGTACCAAGACATTCCTTTTGCCTGAACAGAAACCTCAATCATAGCGGTATTGTCGCGAGCAATCTGATAGCGATGTATGGTCGATTCACCAGCTTGTACCCGCGCCTCGTCGGTCAATCCAGTGTAGTACAAATTGACACGCAAGGTCTTTGAAACGGCTTTATTCAGCGGATTGTAGACGCATAACATTCCCTTCTTTTCGAGCTGAGGATTGACGTGTAGAACCCAATCCAAGTCGCGTCCATCGGCTCGCCTTCCATGCACCAAATCTGACTCCAAGATGTCACGATGGTCTTTGAACCAGCCCACAACGGATTTGACGCGATCTCGCGTCTCCTTCCTATCGTAGAGACGGGGGCCGCGATAATGGGCCTGCACTCCCATTCCTAGATTAGACCGCAACATCCTTTCGTAATGCTCCAGGTGCTGATGCAATGGTTCAATCGTGGCGGCTGCTCCGCCTCCGTGGTATTGGGCGAGTGGGACGTGCATCCAACCCATACTGGGAGTCTTGCGCCAAGTGCCATCAAAGATATTTTGTCGAGTATGGATGACTTGCTGAGCCCGCGGCAAGGACCAATTGACTTCGCGGTATCCCATCGAGCTTTTGTTTCCGCCATTCAGATAGTGATAATCTGGCTGGTTGATGTAAACTCCGTCGGACCGAAGGCCATGATAAAGCCGGTTGTTTTCCTTCCATAGGGCCCAGCGGGAATCGTCAACTCCATTCTGGATTGGCGGACGAGGTGTAATATCGACATCGCCAGGATAGGGTCCGTCGTTTTCGAACTGACTAAAGCCTGTCGTTTGATAGAACTCGCGAACCGTCTTCAACCAAGCTTGCCCCCACTCCGATGCAAGCGAAGGAATACGTCCGTGCGTCGCCTTTTCGCCCTTCGGCATGAGGGACATGTGTTCGCGACCAACACCTCGACTTGAAAGTAGGGAATAGCTACCTAATTCGATACCTTTCTGTTTTGCGTAGTCAGCAATTTCCTTCCATTGCTGTAGAAAGCTCGGATCGCGATTCTCCATATTGAAGCCACTGCCGAAGGAGAAAATGATCGCTTCAAATCCGACTTCTGCTGCCTGATCGATTGCCTCTCGAGCTTGCTTTGGCCTGTTCGTCAACAAGTGATGCGTGAGCGGATTCTCTGTGACCCACGGGGCGATCGTGCGATACATGCGTCGATAAGCCATTCCTCGGTGCTCTCTGTCGGAGCTCGCAAATGCAAGTTCAAACACTCGAAATCCTTCAAAAATGCCCCCTGGCTCGACAACTTGCGCCGGCCCGCGTTGCGGTTCGCAGACTAGTAAACAAGGAGTTTGCTTGAGGTAGTTCACCTGCGTGCCATATTCCGGATCGTCCCGCCAATGAACCGCATGGCGATTGGCATTTGCGGCAGTCATTCCCCCGAAACAGAAGTCCGTTTCCACGTGCAAGTAATCGGGACTCGGCAACGGTACTCCCGTGCGAGCCTCAACCCAGCTTGCATGCTCGACTGCCGCCAATTCTTCTCCGACGAAGCGATCCACGATGATTGCTTCGTCGCTCTGATTCTGGAGCGTAATCCACTTGCAGATTACCGGAACGCCATCGTAAAGCTCGTAATGCACACTCACCCGAAAATCGACTTGCGACGAGTTCTCCTGCCTGGGCTCATAATCCATTCGCAGGTAGGCACCCTTGGGTGGCCAAGTCGCGTTTGGCGCAGCATGTCTGTTTCGGCCCCACGCAATACGCTCTTGAGGCTCACCAGCCTCCACATGCACTAATTTGAGCGCACTCGGATCGTCCTGCATAGAATCCAACCATTCTTCAGTTAGAAACGCATGATTTGGTTGCCCCAACAATCCTCCAACTGCATTAGCTACGCCACCGACCGTCACTCTAGCTTCAGGACGAATGGACCGAATCATTTCCTGATCTGTCATCAAGTTCTTAAAGGACGCGCAAGCCCCGTTCGGAGCAACGCGCCAAGCTCGACGTAGCAGTCCGTTGTCCAAAATGATCTCAGTTCCATCAGCGTTTCTCCCCGCTTGAGCCAAATAGCTCGAGGCGTCGATCAGGTAGTCGACATTTGCAACTTTTGCTTCCCTGACTCTTGGCAATCCATCAAGTCGAATGCGTTGTGTTGCTCCTGAATCACCACAGGCATGTGCAGGCACGACAAGGAAAAGTAAGACCAATGCAACGAAACATCGACATGAAAACAACCGGTTCATTTGCTGCTCAGGCATGGTGAGAAAAATAATGGAGAAAAGAACGTGATCCGAGTGATGATACCATATGGAGACTGCCAATCTGAATGGCACTGCCTGGGCAAGATCTTGACGGAATCCAAGCAAGTGGACCGTCGATGAAATATCACGAAGATGCTTTTTTGTAAGAACGACCATTTGGCAGCATCAAGCTCAAACTCAGGTGCAAAACTTGGTCTTAGACAGCGCCAGTAATTTTGCCATGGCCTAATACAAGGTTGCGGAGTAGATTGACAGCAGTGCGGCAGTAGCCAACTCCGTCTCTCAATGCATTAGTAGCGAGTTGGGAGCTTGGCTCGCCTCGCCGAGAAGGAAACGAGGTAAGGAAGCAAAATGAGCTCACAACTATCTGCAAAGGCCAAACACGAATTCTCTAGTGGAGACATGAGCCGTGGCAATGAAGTATTTTCTGAGGGACGCATCAAAACCACAAGTGCAGGCCAACTCGGAGTACTAGCCGAAGCACGCGGGTCGCGTGGCGAAATCTATGACCTCGCCTTGAGTTTCCGGCGGCTAGCAAGCCGAGAACTTGGAGTTTTCTGCGACTGCCATCGATTTTTCGACGGACATCTATGCAAGCATCTTTGGGCACTGCTCCGTACAATCGACCAAGACTATCTCCTACAATTGGCAAATCACTCCAACCTAGAGATCTTTGAATGCGATCCCGATCAAGTTGACATTGGGCGTCCACTCCCACACAGGAATACTCGCTCCCAAGCCAAGACCCAGCCGCACTGGCGTAATCAACTTTTCAGTGTCACGGCAAGTACGTCACAAGCAAACAGACGACCGGAATACGGGACCAAACCTGCGAAACACTGGTTCGTAATGGCCTTGAGTGACTTCATCGACCATAAGCGCATTCCAATCCACTTGTACCACAGTACGCAGAAAGCAGATGGCAATTGGGGATCAAGATCAAGACTCCGAATCGAAACAAGCGAGCCCAGTGAAAAGCTACTTACCGCACCAGACGAGCGGCGTTGCTGCAGCATGCTACAGTTGCAACACGTAAACCGTAATGAATATTACCGCCCACCTAGATACCAGCTGACACTCAGCAACGACCTCGTCAAGGAAACCCTGCAAGCGCTTTGCTCGACGGGACGCTTCGGCTGGTCCTCCGATGCAAGCAACTACCTAGCCGACTTTCATCCGTTCGCCTTTGACGACTCGGGCGTTTGGGAGTTTTCCTTGACTGTCACACAGGCCGATCAACAGCTGCTGGTCCAACCTACCCTTAGTCGCGATGTTGAAGCCAGCGACAAATCAATGTCCATACGCCAAGAATGCGACGTAAGCCAAGTTGTGGGCGTTTGCGATTCTGGCGCAGTTTTCTTCGAAAACAGTGCAGGGCTCGTCGCTCCTGAAGCCTGCTCTGCATTAAGAACATGGCGACAGCAAGAAGCACTGAAGGTTCCAGCTTCAGAGCTTAGCGAACTAATCGAAGCACTCAACAATATCCCTGATTCTTTAAACTTGGATCTCGATGAAAGTCTGGGCGTCAGCTTCGAGACTGAGGAACTGAAGCCCAAACTTAAACTCACTCCTTCCGAGATCCTCGGCGACAAATACGTGCACGCAGAAATACTGATGTGCTATGGAGACCAAGAAGTTGGCTGCCAAGAAAACCAGAGCGGCTGCTGGGATCCCGAGCAAAAAACAATCATCCCGCGCGACTTTGAGCGAGAACACAGCTATCTACTACAGCTTGACGCGGTAGCCTTCCGCCCCGTGCAAACACACCTCTGTGCCGCAGCAGAGCTGGAACTACATCGCCGGCATATCGTAGAAACGGTGACAACCCTAACGGAAAAAGGCTGGGACGTTATCGCTGAGGGAATTCGAGTGCGCCGCCCCAGCACGATCAACATCGAAGTCACCTCGAACGAAGACTGGTTTGACCTGCATGGCGACGTCAAGTTCGATGAACAGCACGCTTCCTTGCCTGCATTACTCAAGGCCTTGCAAAAAGGCGATCACTTTGTAGTCCTTGATGATGGCTCGAAAGGCATTTTGCCTGAAGAGTGGCTGGGGCGACTTGGCGGGATATCCTCAACGGGCGAAACACAAGGCGACTCGATTCGCTTCCGGCCCACTCAGGCTTTGCTCCTTGACTCTTTGCTGGCCGAACATCAGAACGTCACGAAAGACCGCAATTTTTCGAAATGGTGCAAGAAGCTGGAAGCCTTCTCCGGCGTGAAGCCTGCCAAAGAACCTCGCAGTTTCAAAGGAGAATTGCGGCCCTACCAGCAGCAAGGACTTGGCTGGTTCAAGTTCTTGCAGGAATTTCAACTCGGCGGCTGTTTGGCCGACGACATGGGGTTGGGAAAAACCATTCAGGTGCTGGCAATGCTGGAACGCAGGCGCTCGCGCCGCATCCCCAAGGGCCAGAACAAGAAGCCATCGATTGTAGTGGTGCCCAAGAGTCTGATTTTTAATTGGCTCGATGAAGCCGCTCGTTTCACTCCCAAACTCCAAGTGCTCGACTACACCGGAATCGAACGAAAGCAAAGTCTAGCTAACCAACCCGATTTCGATGTCTTGCTGACCACCTACAGCACCATGCGTATTGATATCGAATCGCTCCAAAAGCGCGATTTTGACTATGCAATCCTGGATGAAGCACAGGCCATTAAGAACCCGAACTCGCAAGTCGCCAAAGCGGCTCGACTACTGAAATCCGACCACCGACTCGGAATGACTGGCACGCCGGTGGAGAACAGTTTGGGCGACCTTTGGTCGCTGTTTGAATTCTTGAATCCTGGCATGCTTACTGCCAAAGCAGCAAAGTACTTCAATAAATCGAAGGAGAATTCAGACCTACGACTTAAGGCTTTAGGACAAGCCCTTCGGCCCTTTCTCTTGCGAAGAACCAAACAAGAAGTATTGACTGAACTGCCCGAGAAAACCGAGCAAACTTTGCTCTGCGAAATGACGCCCAAGCAGACGAAGCTCTACAAAGAGTTGCGAGAGCACTATCGTTTGCGGCTCGCCAAAAAAGTTAAAGAGGAAGGCTTAGCCAAAGTCAAAATCCACGTCCTAGAGGCTCTCTTGCGATTGCGACAAGTTGCCTGCGATCCGCGGCTGGTGGATCCTGAAAGTCAAGTCCGAGGAGCCAAGTTGGACTTGCTACGCGATTCAATACAAGAACTGATTTCAGAAGGCCACAAAGTTCTCGTGTTCTCGCAGTTCACCACCTTGCTCGGGTTGGTGCGCAACGACTTGAAACAAGCGAAGATTCCATTTGAGTATTTGGATGGAAAGAGCCGCAAGCGGGCCGAGAGTGTCAGACGCTTCCAAGAAAACGATGCCGCCTCAGTATTTCTAATTAGCCTGAAAGCTGGTGGTCATGGTCTCAATCTAACGGCGGCCAATTACGTCTTCATCTTAGATCCTTGGTGGAATCCAGCCGTGGAAGCCCAGGCGATCGACCGAGCCCACCGCATGGGACAGCAAAATGCTGTCACCGCCTACAAGCTTATCGCCAAGGATTCTGTCGAGGACAAAATCGTGAAGCTACAAAAGTCCAAACGCGACCTCGCAGATGCGATCGTACATTCCGAGGAAGGAATCATGGGCAGCTTGACTGCACAGGATTTGCAGTTGCTTCTCGGATGAGATCGATCGAGGCTCCGCGTCGCTTTAGTTTGCCGCCAAAACCAGATCACACATTCCAGCAAGGCTACTGACGATGTGGCTAGGATTTGCCACGAGCAGCTGTGATTCCGTTTGAGCACCTGTCGTAACACCGAAAGTCATGCCACAGCCGGCATTCCTTCCTTCTTCAATGTCGATGCCAGAATCGCCAATCTTGGCAACTGCCTGACTTGATTCGACGCCCGTTTGGTTCATCGCAAGACGTATCATATCCGGGGCAGGGCGACCGTTCTCAACATCGCTAGCGGTGACGAGACCATCGATTTCATTGCCGACGACCCAGCCGATTTTTGCCACGAGCCCTTCAGCCGTGGCTCGGTCATAGCCAGTATTCAGAACGACCTTGATTCCATGCTCATGCAACTTCGCAAAGGCTTCCGACGTGCCTGGTTGTTCTTTGACGTCCAGTACCTCGTATGCGTTCGCTAGTCTCTGTTTGAAGTCTGCAAAGATGGCTGCAACTTCCTCATCGGAATGCGCCGATCCATCCAAAGCCAAGACATCTCGAATCGCCTGCGACTTCTCTTTTCCAGCTCCAGTTTCCTGAACCTGCTCCTGCGAAAACTGATAGCCCGCTGCATTGATGGCGGTACGCACCGTCTTGTAGACGACATTGTCTTCATCTACTGTCGTACCTGCCATGTCGAAAACGACAAGTCTGATCATTGTTGAGAATCCTCTCTACTCACGTGGTTCAAAGTCAACGACAACCGGATAGTGATCCGAGATTTTGTTGACCTCACCTTTTGTAATGATTTGGCAGCTTTGGACTGCTTCTTGCATTCCTTCACTACACAAAATAAAGTCGATACGTTCCCCTTCTTCGGTCGTCGTCTTATTTTGGTTCCACATGACAGTGTTCAGGGAAACTCGCGTTTCAAAGCTCTGGGGTAAATGGCCAGTCGCCGAATCCTTTAGGCCCCCTCGAAAGAAGATATTCATCACCTCGTAGTCGAACTTCCCGTCTTTTAAGTTCTGCACGTGCCCATGCTTGGCGTCGCTCTCTTTCTTCGCGGCTAGGATCTTTACATTGCGCTTCGCCTCCAGCCAACTTTGATCCTCTTCTGAAACGGCATTGAAATCTCCCAGCACAACCACGTTCTCATTCTGCTTCAGCAAGGGTGCAATCTTTCCCATGAGAATCTTTGCTTCCCGTCTTCGCACCTCCCACTTGAATGGGGACAAGTGCACTACAAAGTAATGCACGCCCTCAGTTTTCGCGTGCAAGTATCCATGGTGCATGTCCCTTACGCGTTTCTCGATGGTTTCGATTGGCCAGCGCGAGGTTAATCCGACAGAGAAACCGCTCGTTTTTAGCAAACTGCTATTCTGGTGCCCCCAAGCTTCAGCCAACTCCTGCAACCTCTCGGGTTTGATATCGGTCAGCTCTTGAAGCCCCACGACGTCAGGTTGTTGAGATAACACCCAAGCCTCGGGATCGGCTTTGTCCAAAGTGACATACTCATGACGAGCCGTGAAAGCGTACCAAGTGTTGTAAGACATTACTCGTAGCCTGTTTGGATGCAGGCCCTCCTGGCCACTGGCCGTGACATTCATACTCAACAGCAGGAGCAAAACCTGGCCGGACAGCCCGAAGCACTTTGCTAAGATTTGAGCCTGCACTTTTGATTCTCGATTACTCATATCATTTAGGAAGAACAAGTAGGGAGGAGAGTGAACGGTCGTCGAGATAACGCGACTCCTGATCATAGTGACCACAATTGTTTTAGAAAATCCATTTGCCTCATTTTGCTAACCGCCGACGAGGGCGCGACATTGTGATTGATTTCCATCATTCCTCGGTGCCGTTTAAGAACGAACCGGCACAGTAGCTTGACGCAAACTGCTCCTCAGTTTGCGAATCGCAACTAGCGTGATTACTTGCATAGTTGCCGCCCGCAACCAAAATCGAAACTGCAAGTCAGCTAGGCCAAGCGATCGGCGGCAACGTGGTACTGGGGATCTTCCGAGAGATTAATCTCACAGAACTCGCCAGCACGATCCAGCAATTCGCGACACTCGGCACTCAGGTGAGTCAAATGAATTCGTTTCCCCTGGGCATCGTACTTCTCGGCCAGACTATTGATCGCCTCTAGCGCCGACTGATCATAAACCCGCGTATAATAAAAATCGATGACAACGTCATCAGAATCCTCTTCCGGCCTGAACATCTCCTTAAACGAGGAGACTGAGGC
>JBCCEO010000226.1:0-10452 GCA_039030255.1 Planctomycetota bacterium
GTGGGTCTAGCACAAGCGGAGAAGCGGAGTTGTCCGTGCAGAACACAGATCGTGGGCCTATCGCGTCCACAGAAAGAAGAGCTCGTCAGGAGGTGAAGAGGGATTGGGTTTGCAACTTAATCGTGGGATCTGACCGTGACATTTGGCCCTAGACTCTGCAAACGTTCCCAGGACTTCTCACTCAATTCGCAAGCGCCGAAGTACAGCAACTGCTCGCCGCTGCGAGCGCCGAGCGAATCCAATACTGCATCATCGAGCTTGCAGCGATAGAAAGTAATATCCCGCGCGCTTTTTGACTCTTCCATGCAGCCAAAACTGCCTTCCTCAAAGGTACAATTCCAAAACGTCAGGATTCGAAGCCAAGGAAACCTGGCGATGCCCTCCAGGAATTCAGACGTGATATGGCAATTCGAAAACTCGAAGATTTGTCCCTTAGAAGCGTCTTGCAGCTCAGCGGGCGGTACTTCTCCTTCTTTTCCGCGCCAAACCAGCGTTTCGGGGAAATAGACATCCGCAATGGATTCAATCTTCTCGTCCGACACGATTCCAGAAATCAGATGAATACTGCGAATCATCCTATCCAATGGTTCGCTGCTTCGCATCGAGCGTAAGGCAGTTACGTGATTTCCAGTGTACTCTCCAATCTCTTTACACTTGATTTCGATGTTTTCGGGTGTTCCCAGCTCGAGATCTAACACCGTGTAAAGCATTTGAAGATCCTCGACAGTCACTCCTAAATATTCCAAGTTGTCCAATCGAGAAAGTTCTTGGAGAGCTGTTAGATCTTCTTTGGAGCTGACAATTCCGCCAAGCGAAAGCCTACATTTGAGTTCCTTAGCAAACTCTACTAGCTCCCGGAGTGGTCGTTCATGCTGCACAAGACGCAGTTCGTCAACAGACTGGAGGGCCGCAGCAGATTTCGCGGTCAACGCAGACTCTTGGGGCTCAAGAAGCGTGAGTTCTCCCAGCCAGATATGGGCTTGTAAGTGTTCCTCCGAGCAGTGAGTCAAGATGATAGAACCAGCCTTCGAAAAAGGCAGCGTCATCGCGATCTTTGCAAGCTCAGAACTTGATACTTGCTCTAAGTTCAAAGCCGCGTCAAGAGTTGCATTGCCAAACCAGCTTGAGTCATTCCGCCAATAGAAAAAGTAATCGCTATGTGGGCCTGGCAACTTCCAATTCAAGTTCGGGCAAGGCTGGTTCTGCAGAAGCTTGAGTAACCCTGCGACGTCGGGCTCAGCTTCAAAACTTAAGTCTTCAAGATTCTGCAAGTTGGCGATGCGTTCAATGTCCATTGAGTCAATGACGAAGCCTTCTAATCGCAACTTCCAAAGCTCAGGTGGAAGTTTCCAATCAGAAAATCCACTGCCAACAATTTCGTTTTCTCCTCGGAGCACCAACGAGCCGAGATTTGGATATTCGTTGAGACGTTCAAATAGTGCATCGCCGACTTTGGTATCAGTCAAATCGATGCCATAAAGATCCTGGTTGTCAGGAAGATTCTCTACCGAGAAATCACATTCGGAGGCCTCAATCGAATGCGGTGCGTACCGGTCATAGAATGCTTCCAAGATGGCCTGATCAGGAATCTCTCCCTTAAAGAAGAGCCTATCAATCTCGGCATCCTGCATAGCTGCAAGTCTGTCGCGATCCAATTTCAATTGCGTATCAATGGTAAAGATCTGAACCTCACGAGGTTGATCATATTGTTCCGGAAAGCGAATGAGCCGGGCCAGGATATCGTCCTGACTCCAGTGGCCAAAGTATTCGCCTTGAAACGCCTCCAGTCCTTCCCAACTGATTTGGTATTCTCCTAGATCAAAGTATTTAATTGTTGGACTCGAAGCGAGGATTGCGGCTCCAGTTGCCGTAATTGAAGTCCCTTGGACATTCAAGAATTCAAGATTTGGAATGGACAGCAGCAACTCGACAGAGGCGTCCGTCACATTTTCGCAGTAGGAGATATCCAGATGCTCTAACTCGCTTCCTGACTTCGCAATGAAGCGCAAATCCGAGTCAGAAATACCGGAGCTTCCCAGCTCAAGTGTGAGCAAGCTCGGAAGACGACCGATTCTTTCACAAGCTTCCGCGTCGACTTGTATGCCTCGAAGTCTGAGCTTCTTCAAAGAGCGCATTTGATCTAATCGTCCTAGTGCCTTGGATGACAACGCACATCCACTCAGATCCAAATCCTCAAGTGGCAGATCGGCTAGATCGAGGACCGCCTGATCTTTCAAGTAAGAATCCTCGGCCGACAATTGCTTCAATGCAGGAAAACGCGTTCTGGTAAAAAGGCCTTCGCCATCGATCGTAGAATCGTCCAACCAGAGTTCTCGCAAACTGGCAAATCGTGGCATGTGAGAAATAGTTTCTAGCGATACCATTGAATAACGAAGGTCTAGTTCTCGAAGCAAACCCTTGTTCTGGAATCCTTGCAGTTCTTCTTCTCCGAGAAAGCAACTGTCAAATCGCAGGGTCTCTAAACTTCGGAGCTCCCCAATAGCACTGAAAACATCGGCTAGGTCTTCTTCGGTAGGGGCATCCCGCGCGTCTTCGAGCTCAATGACGTCTTGAAAGAGCAAGCCACCGTAAACCTCAAGTAGCGATGTTGGCAGCCAGCGGCAGTATTCAGGCGGATCTGATAGCTCCATTCTGATTCCATAAATTTTGCTAAGCGCCAAATAAGCCTCATATTCCGTCTTGGCCGAACGCACGGCAGTTCCAAGAAAGATGGCGCAAAGTGTGAGTAGCAGCATGAGATGCCACAGTCGTAGCCGAAAAAAACGAAGCCAACTTCGTTTCGAGCGATCGTTTCTTGATTCAGCTGTGTTTTTCATTTCAGCTTTGGCACTCGGATCGTCTGGTGCCGTGTTTTTCTTCATTCCGTCACCCTGTTGATCGAAGCGTTCTCATCGCACTTCTCGCATTCCAGCTTGAATCCTAACATAGACTTGCGTCCTTCGCCCGAAGTCATCCGCCTCGCAGCGGGGATCAAGTCGTAAATCGGAAGCGAAAGCGGCTTCGCTATTATCAAAGCGTCGCTGGATCAGCTGCTTGTTCTATTTTTGCTGTTGCTAGTTTCGGAGGAAGCAGAAAACTGACTACTCACAACAAAGATGATCAAAGCAAGCCAAACGCAGCCAAAGCCGCAGAGCTGAAGTGTGTCGACTTTTTCTCCGTAAAGGAAAACACCTAGCAAGAACTGCATCGTCGGAGCGATATATTGCAACACTCCAATCATAGACAGCGGAGCACGTTGGGCAGCGAATGCAAAGAGTGCGAGCGGTGCGATCGTTACTGTTCCTGCCAAAACCAGCAAGGTGAGTAGTTTTGCGTCGCCGACTTGTATAGCGCCTTGGCTTGTAGTCGTTTCGGTGAAAATCAAGAATCCAAGTGCTGGCAGGAAAAGCACCATTGTCTCAAGGTAGAGTCCTTGAAAGGCGGGCAAGGAGGATTTCTTTTTCACCAAGGAGTAAACGGCAAAGGAACAGGCTAGCACCAGCGATACCCAGGGTAGGCCCTGCAAGGCAATGCCCAAGATGACAACGCCCAAGGCGGCTAGTGATATTGCGATCCATTGAATCCGCGATAGCCTCTCGCCAAGCAGGAAGACACCTAGCACGACGTTCATGAGCGGGTTGATGTAGTAGCCGAAGGATGCTTGCACGACTTGATCATTACCCATGGCCCAAACAAAGGTGAGCCAATTCATGGCAACGAGAATTGCGGCCAAAGTATAAGTCCGCCACATGGCTGGACTGCGCAGAGCCCGAAAGAACTCCTGGCGATCACTTTGACTGCCTAAAAACCAGAAGCTAAGTAGCGTCAAGAATGCAAAAGCCCATACGATTCGGTGGCCGACCGTTTGAACGGGATCAAAATCGCCGAGTTGTTTCCAAAACAGCGGGAAGACACCCCACAGAAGATAAGCACCGATGGCGGCGGTGAGTCCAAGTCGTACCGAATCGTTTTCCTTGGACATTAAGTGAGTTTCGCTTCGGCAGGCACAAGGACAGAGGATTTGGCAAGACGTGATGTGGAAGACGTGATGTGGAAGACGTCATGTGCAAGACGTGATTGCTTGACGTCCTGGACATGGGCTTGAGTCCTTGAGTTAGGACACAAACGCACTGATTCGGTTCTATTCTACTTTTGATTTTCGTTTTCAGAAGGCGTGCGTTCCAAGAGCAGGACTGCTCCACGCCGCGAGCTAGCCGGAAGCTTTCGAAACGTAGGCCGCCAAGGCGAATCCGGCCATCATGATCACCCATACGAAATCCAAGAAATGCCAGTACAAGGCGCAAAAGCGGACGGGAAAGTGCCGCTCATGGTCGTAGCTCTGCCTGCGAATTCCAAACACAAGAATAACCATGCCGACGGCACCTCCAATAACGTGCAGAGCGTGCACGATCACTAGAAATATGGTGAACGTATACAGAGTCTTCATGGCTGGTGTGGGCTTATTCATTGCATCAACCATCCAGGTGAGCCCTGAGCCCTGGATAACGAAGAAAACCATGGCCAAGATGGCGGCAAGAATCACGTAGCGATTGAAATCTGTCCGCGCTTCCTTTCGAACCGCAGCGACAGCTAGATGCAATAGAATGCTAATGGCCACAAGGTTGACGGTTGTTATTAGAAAGCTGGCAGGCAAATAGAATGGCTGAATACCGCCGATTGCATCTTCAGTGAGTGGCTTGATGCGAATCAAAACATAGATTGCATACAAAATCATGCAGGCGACAAAGAATACTGCCAACGACACCAGGAACAGCAAGGCTCCTTGCAGGAGTCTTCGATCCTCTTCTACTTCTCTGATCGGTGGTTGTGCCAAAATCTTCGTCACTTTTAGGGTTTGAAATTTTCGCGTCTTGCCAAACACTCGCAACTCCTCAGCGAAGAGTCGCGTAAAGAACTATCAGGCGTAGGGATGATCCGCACGCATCCAGAGACCAAGTCCTGGATCGCTTACGAAATAGAACTCGTTGCCAAGTTCGTCAGTGTGCCAACCATTGCTGAGGCCCTCTACACGATACTGAGCCTTCAACTGTTGCCAGTCCCCATACTGGTAGCCCACGGACTGAATTTCTTCCTGGCTCAGTTCTCCCGGCGCGTAGAGGATTTCGAAGCGACCCTCTGAAGTACCGTGAATCAAGTGTGCTGCGGCACCCAAGTTTTCTTGAAGATCCTCATTTTCGGCGACCAGTTCCAATACTTGAGGCGTTGGACGATAGCCGTATTTTCGAATCACCGTATCGACAACCGCACTTTCACCGAAAGACTTCACACCAGGCGCGATGATGACGAGTCGTCCACCGTCGCCGATGAGCATTCGAGTCCGATAGATGGCTTTATTTGCAAGCCAAGTTTTTTTGTACTTCTTCGGATCCATTGTCACGACGACCGTCTTGGGCGTTCGGTCGATGACGAAGCGATTGACTTTGGCCGACAGTTCGCCCGCCTCGAAAAACACGTCATGGGAATCCCCAACGTAGATTCCTCGCACCACTTTTCGTGCATCCGCTAGCGACTCGACAACGGTCAGCACATACATCAGAGGCATGTTGCCGCAAAAGCGATCTTGGGCCTCATTCAGAATGCGACGCAAGGGCGTATCGCAACGCCCCATCGTGCGCTCCATGCCGTAGAGTGCACTCAGATAATGACTCTCGTTGATTCCTTTGTCACCGCCGGTGCCGACAAAGATGTTTTTGTTGTAGTTCGCCATGCCGACGACTTCGTGTGGAACAACTTGTCCCATCGAGAGAATAAGATCGTGCCCGCCCTCGGCCAACAGTCTATTGACTTGTGCGGTCCACGGTCGATCGTAAATGCCTTCGGTCGCTTGCTTGACGAATTCTCCGTCGACGTCGCCCAAGGTGTGTACGTCGTTCTTCCAGTCGTGAACCCGAATCAGATCTCTGGGCAAATCGCCGAACATATAGCTCAGTTCATCTTCGGTCATCGCGGCGTGTGTGCCGAGAGCAGGCATGACGTCTGTCAAACGATCGCCTAACATTTCGTGAGCCAAGCGGGTCAGGTCGCCAGCTCGGCTATCGCTACGCGTATGGTCCGGTGGCAGTGCCAGCACTTTCTGAGGAGCGCCCACGGCATCAAAGGCTGCCTGCAAGGCTTCGCGAAAGTCCGCAGGGCCAAGTTCGAGAGTTTCGTCACCACGGCTAAAGAAGATGGTCATGTTTTACCGCTCAGATGCTTTGTTTGCTTTGGTCTTTGCTCAGTCTGGTAGGCTATGAGAGTCACAGAATGGCAAGTTGAAGTTCTGCCCTGCAGCTTAGCCGTTTCTAAGAAAGTAATGATCGACGGTTCATTTTAGTTGTGTTCTAAAAATCCGACAGGAGTGATCCATGCCTGAACAAAAGCTATTGAGTCGACAATCGGCTTGCCCAACATTGTTTCTTCTTGCGTTCGTTGCCTGCCTGCCCATTGCGTCGAGGGGCCAAGCCCAGGTAGCCAAGGCGAAAGCGCCACCAAACCATCAGGTGCTGCGATCTACGAGTACTGGTCTTTATTTCGTGCCCAATGAGTTGATTGCTCAACGGCGGCAACTTCAGCAGGAAATAAAAGCTCTCGAATCGATAGCTGATGAGAAATCAGCACGGCAAGCACAAGAGCTCCAGGCCGCCTTGCAGAAAACCTACGCTGAACTGGAATCAAGCAAAGTACTCGTGGAACCTTGCAATGTTTCCAAACAGCGCGAAATTCTGCTGTATGACCTCAGCCCAAGTGAACAGATTATCATCAACTCGGACGATGTTGTTGTCCGCGGCTGGAACGGAGATTCCATTCGCTGTGTGCTTGAGAAATCTGTCTTGGCTAAAGAAGGAGTCGACGCAGAAGCAGCCGACGAAGCAAACGCGGCTGATCTGGATGCTATCCAGGTCGCACACGAAATACGCATCGCAGAGGATTTGGTGGGCGTTACCGATAAACAATACGCGGAATCTGAAGCCAAGTTTGAAGCCAGCGCTCCAGCAAAAGAAATGAACGAACAGGATCGTGCGTTTCGGAACGAGATTGTGCAATCTATCCGCAGCTCGAAAACCATCTACAAACCACTTCAAGGAAGAAGTGTAAATGTCTTGCACCTGAAAGGACTCACCTTTGCTGAGGGCAATCAGAGTCTGGCCGCAGAGTTTAAATCAGAGGGCGGCGGCAACCGTCATACGTCCTTTTGGAGACGTTCGGCCAAACTTACAATCTATGTGCCAAAGTGTAACACCGTTGTCTTCCGCGGTTGCCTCAAGCACGTGGATATCAAAAGCGTGAACTCGGATCTGATTCTTACTACCGATGGCTCACACGATATTGAGTATTCGGGTTCCTTCGAGATCGTTGATGTTGAGGGCGACATCAAAGTATCTCAGGTGCCCATCCAAAAGATAGCCAAGGTTCGAGGCAACGTTGAAGTTTCACGGACCACCGAGTATGCCAACGTAAGAACGATTCATGATCAGGCAGGTGTGCGCTCTGAATCGCCACCAAGCAAGGAGTTGCTTTTTCAAGAGATAGATGGTGACATTCGTGGAGAGTTTGTCCGAAGCAATCTCGTGATTTCCGGTACTCCAAAGGGCGTCATTGATATCGTCAATGAATATGGCGATACTGATTTTCGAGTCAGTCACGCTTTGTGCGATGAAGCGCATCGAATCGTTTCCCAATCGGGTGAAATCAAGATCCGAGCAACAGATCACAAGCAAATTAGTCAGTCCATTTTTGCATATACGCAGGTCGGCTCTGTTGTGAGCCAATTCGATGAGTTGAAATCTCGCAATTTTTCCGTCGACTATCGCAATTGGTACGGCTTTGAACTAGACAAGAATTTGGCACAGCGACCAATGATGTTTGGAAGTTTTAGCAGGCCTAAAAAAGCTTGGGCAGGCGACGAGCGAGACAACGGAATCGATCTCATTAGCAATGCTGGAAGAGTGGTACTGGAAGTCGCTGCGAGAGAGTAGGTCGCGATTCGCTTCTTGTTGCTAGCCGATTGTATCAGCGGTCAAAGACAAATTGATCTGGCTGCACAGCCGACCCACGACTAGGATTTTTACTTCTGCCTTTTACATCTGCCTTTCGCTTCGCCTATGCTCCGAATCCAACATGTCAAGTTTTCAAACGCAATCGCTGGCTGCATGGATCGAACGCTTTTCTGCATCGCCTCCGGCCTATACGGCCGAGCAATCAAGCTCAGATTCGGGGCAATCTGATAACGGAACCGCGCAAGACTTGGCTGATCAAGAATCGGTGGAGCAAGCATCGGCGGAGCAAATCACGCCATTTAAGGCGCGCAATGCCACCGAGGCTTTGGAAACCCCTGAGTCTCTTCTGCAGACGATTTCCAGGCCCGCTATGGCCTGCCAATTTGAAGTGTTGCTGAATCAACATCAATATTTGGGAGGGACCGAAGCAGCCATCGCAGCCTTGGATCGCATTGAAGAACTGGAGTCGCTTTTCAGCGTCTATAAATCGAGAAGTGAATTAAGCCTGCTAAATCGTTTAGGTACAGAGCGAGCCATTGGGTTGTCAAGGGAAACGCTTGAACTATTGCAACTGGCAAACGCAGCGCATCAATGGACGTCCGGCGCGTTTGATGTAACCGCTGGGGCACTTTCCGAAGTCTGGGGCTTCTCGCGTCGCGAAGGCAAAAAACCCACAGAAAAAGAGGTGTCCCGCTCGTTGGAAACGGTGGGAATCCAATATGTTGAGTTGGATGGAGAGGCGTCGACGGGTCGAATGCTGCGCGAAGGCGTGCAGGTCAACCCGGGAGGGATTGGCAAGGGCTATGCCATTGACGCGGCTGCGGCGGACCTGAGCAGTGACGGAGTGGGCGATTTCATGCTGCACGGTGGACTGAGTTCGATCAGGGCGTTTGGCGATCGTCACAACAACTCTACTGGCGGTGGCTGGCAAGTCTCACTCAAACACCCATTGCGCTGGGAAGAACATCTCGGAAGCATTCGTTTGAGAAATCAAGCTTTGGGAACTAGTGGTTCCGGGAAGCAGTTCTTTCACTTTGGTGGAAAACGTTATAGCCATATTATTGATCCACGCAGTGGGTGGCCCGCTCAGGGCATGATGAGTGTTACGGTGATCTGCGGGTCTGCTGCCATTGCCGATATCTTGGCGACGGCCCTCTTTGTGCTCGGCAAGGAGCAAGCGTGCGAATTCTGCGACGCCAATGCAAACATTGGTGCGGTTTTGGTGTGTCAAGATGAAAAGTCCGGCAGTCAGCACATCGAAACGCATAACCTAGACAAAGATACTTGGCAGCCACGCTAGTTGGACAATCCGTTTAGTCGGTGGTTTCGCTGGTTTCGCCGATTTGTCCCGGGCTTTCCTCCAGTCCTAGAGCATGACGTCTTCGCTCGAAATTTGTCGATGGTCTTGGCGGCTCAAGGCGAAGAGAAAGTATGTAGTCGATCAAGTTGACTACGACTTGATCCTCGGCAGCTAAGGCGGGATGCGGAGTGCCTGGGATACCGAGTTGTATGCGATAAGAGAGCGCCTCGCGGTCATCGCCACCTCGCAAGAAGTCCTTTGCCAAATCACGGCTCCGAATGGTGTCCCCGTTGGAGAGCGTAAATGCAGGAGGTGCCTTCGAGACTGGGTGGCAGGCGGCGCAGCCTAATTTCGCGAAGGCCTTTTCTCCTGCGATCGCATTCGGTGTAAGCTCCAAGTCCACGGGTTTTTCAGTTTCCTGTGTAATTAAATGTCCGCCTGACGCCTGGAATTCTTCCACAATTTGGCTGAGTTGCAGAATCTGAGACTCGTCTAAATCCTGATAGCCCGGCATGGAAACACCGTGCAATCCTTGACGCAATGTGCGCTGAATGTCGGCGCTGGTTGCCTTGCCGTCTTTTCCTGTAACGTACCGAAGTTGATCACTTACCAGATTGCGGGGTGGTGGAAAGAGATGTCGCGCAGATCGGCCATCTCCACGTCCTGACAGACCATGACAGTTGGCACAAGCGTCTTTATACAATTCGAATCCATCCATAGCGGCGATTTCAACGGGTGCTGAATCGACCGCTGGCCGTAAACTTGGGACATTCTCGTTTAGGTTTTGAACCGACGCGATAGCCTGAGCCAGACCATTATCATTAGGATAGATCGGAGTTTTTGCAAGCAGATCTACATACCTTCGAAGTCGCGCAATATTTGCCAGCGAGTTCTCTGTGATTTCTGCCGCCTCTTCGACTTGGCCGCCCAGCCCGAATGCTAAGTTTGCTAGTGCAACTTTTTCCATTGCTGCATCGCCCGAGTGACTTTGTCCCGCTAGCGAGAGTCGAAAGACCTGACCCAGCAAGCTTCGAAAGTCTTCCGGACTTTCCAAGTCCATTTTCGCGAGTACTTGAATGCACTCAGAATACATGCCTGCGTCGAAATAGGCATTCGCCAGAGCAAAGTCGACATTTTGCCCGGTAACCCATGTCA
>JBCCEO010000227.1:0-10437 GCA_039030255.1 Planctomycetota bacterium
AGCCAAGCGTATTTTCGCCGCATACGACAAGAACAAAGATGGATTTGCCTCCTTTGAGGAGTGGCTCAAAATGCGCGAGGGCAAAATGACCGCAGAACGCAAGGCTCGCGAACGCACGCACTTTTCGGATCCAGCCGGCGAGGACGGAAAGATTTCTCAGGAAGAGTTTTATCGCTGGATGCTAAGCCGACAACGTGGCAAGGCGTCTCCGGACGGAGGTCAGCGCGAATCCGCCCGCCGTGACGCAGCTAGTTCTTCTCGCACAGAAAGCAGCAACGCCGAAGGACGTCGCGACCGCCCGGTCGAACGTGACCATCCTGTACAAAGAGATCCGCGCGATTAAAAAACTGCGACTAGCGCCGTTATGCCGATAACCTCTCTCGTCCCGCTGCGGAATGCCGAACTTGGCCGGCGGAGAGCATTTTGCTATTCTGGACCAGTGTAAATTTGGATTAAGGCAACTGAAATGCTCGACGGATCCTCTTCCAAATCCCTTCCGTGTGCTCACGTCCCAAACCGTGTCCGCTGTCTCTGTAGATCATATACTTCTTGCTACCAGGAATCTGATTGAAGGCGGCAAAACATGTCGTTGGCGGGCAGACTTGATCTTGCAAGCCAACACCCATGATCACCCGGCATTGAATTCGATCGACAAGATTCATCGTGTCAAAGTAGCTCAGGGTCTTAAGAGTCGACTCCCAAGTTCTTTCCGGCTTGGCTTCAATCCAGTCGTCCATCTCGGGCCAGACGGTCAGTTTGAAATAGTTCACCCAGTCGCAAAGGAAGGGAATGTCGCTGATGCAGAGATCCACGCGATCGTCCAAGGCTGCCATGGCAAAGGCGAATCCGCCACCTTGACTACCACCCCAAACCGCAATGCGATCTTGATCCACATTGGAATGCGATGACACAAAGTCGATTGCACGGATGCAATCCAGGTAGGCGCCGCGGTAATAGTATGTATGGGGACTATCCAAGCCACGAATCCAATAGTCAACCGGATCATGAGCTACCTGATCCGTGCTTTTGCCGTGGGCTCTAGGATTGAACGAAAAGACGATCATGTCCTCGGATCTGCCGACTGGTCGCATGTTTGCGCCGTAACCTGGAACACGGATTACGACCGGCAACTTCTGGTCTTTTTCGACCTTCGCTGGAACTTCGAGCCAACCACGCACGCAAACGCCGTCTACACTTTGCAAGGAAACCTCGAACACGTCGATGCCTTCGGATTTCTTGCGTTCAGGTCGAGCTTCCTGAACGGCCTGCATTTCAACGTTGTTTAGTTCGTTCAGCGCCGCTGCCCAAAAAGAATCGAAGTCTTTCTCTTTTGTGGTTGGGATAACTAGATCATGGGGCGAGGCTCCCACTCGGTACTTCTTCTCTATTTGCTTTCCGCCTGTTGGTTGCCAGGTGCAAATGACTTCGGCAAAACCGGTCTTTTCCAACTTCAGATTAAAGTAGCATTCTTGCTCAGAATTGGCGGCCAAAGTCACACGCTGTGGATTGTAATCCGAGGTTGGAAACGCAGTCGTCTTGACCCGCCACTGCAAGGTTCCAACAATTTGCTCTTCAGATTTGTTTCCAACCAATGCTGTGAACTGGCAACTCTCCCCTATTTGGAAAATCCCAGCTGGATGTTGGATGGACAATTCCAATGCGGATTGCTTCTTGCTGTTACCTTCCTGTGAAATCGCTGTCACATCCATACACAGCACGGCAATGAATAGACCGAGCCAAGATTGCATACTCATCATTCGACCTTAGTTGTTGCTAGAACGGAAATGGCTAGAACGGAAAGGAACATCGGCGATTATTGCAGTGCATCGCGACGAACGCAGAACCTGAAGTGTTGGTTGCAAGCCGACATGAGCTTGACGGACAAACTTGGCGGGGGCGGCACCTAATACGAGGCACACGTTATTCTAGCAGCACTTCGAATTGGTTGCGTAGAATGGGAGAGCGGCCGAATGTGCGGACCGCTCTCCAATATCCGGCGATCAGCCAGACCACGCCGGCGAGTTACTAACCGAATCGAGAAAGATGTGTAAAAGGAGAGGTAGATATCAGCTCCCTTGCAGCGACAAGCTGCACTTGTGTCCGGCAGCGGGAGCGAAGACGATCTGCACGCTAGCCTTCGCGACGATCTAAATCCCAATTGGCCGCGTAGGCTGCCGCGAGTGCGTCGAGTCGCTGTTGCCGCAACTCGTCTTCAAGGGAAGTATCGGCCGACTCGCCTTCGGGTCTAGCGTTCGCAAAAGCTTGGTCATTTAAGGCTTGGATCACGAGCAGAGCGTCTAGGGCTGTGACAACGCCGTTTCGATCGACGTCCAAAAAGTTTTGCGCTGCTACTGGTTCCCCTTCCGCACTTGATCGACGTACTTCAGGGTCGTTGAGATGACTAATGACCATGAGCGCGTCGATGGGTGAGGTCGAGCCGTCACGGTTGACATCAGTGTTCGGCTCACCATTTTCCACAGGGGCCTGAACAACGCCGAGCGTCGCTATTCCCGGCGTGATGTTTTCTGGATTAACAGGCTGCGAACTGCCATAGACGAGGGTTTCATTCGGGATGCCCGCGAGTGCTGAAGCAGTAATTTCAAAATTGCCAAATTCAATCACTTGAATCTGAAATCTTGCAATCGCATTTGGTCCTGCACCGGGAGAATTTAGGCCGTTGAAGCCACCGAGGGCCGCAAATCCAGTAGCTGATTGTTCGGCCATAAATCCATTGTCGTAACCATTTAGCGCCTCGGGTTCACCGGCGATTTGCAAAGCCTCTGTATTAAAGTCGACTTGGAAGATCGCTTGAAAAACTCCTTCATCATTAAAGTCCGTCTGATCTGCAGATAATTCAACCCACAGTAAGTCGCCGACTTCAGCCGTGGAAACTGGATCACCCGCTTCGTTGCTAATGGTAACACCGAAGTCGATGCTTACATCACTGAACTCGGGCTGCAAGATTTCAATACTTACGGACGAAGAGTAGGAATTTCCGTTTGCAGTTTGCACCTCGTATCGGTACGAATCCACCTGGGGACCGCCATTTTCGCTGGCAGCGGTGTACAGCAAGTGCGTACCGTCTTCCGCGATCTGAATGGCGCTTTCGTTTCCGGCATTCGTATTCATTGAGGATACGGAGACTATTCTTGCGCCGTCGGGCAGGTTGTCATTCGCCAGCACATCCAGCAAAGTGGTAGATCCTTCGGACGCTGTGAAGAAATCCGGATTGGCTTCGAATTCCTCTCCTGGTGGATCAACGGGTGGATCAACGGGTGGATCAACGGGTGGATCAACGGGTGGATCAACGGGCGCGTTGATTGCTACTCTGACGTGTGCTTCGGTGCGCTGGCCCTCAGGTGATTCTACGACGTAACCAAACTCTTGGAACTCATCGGATTCAGGTGCGGTGTAAGTCAGCGACATGCCATCTTCGGCAATCGAAACCGTCACATCCTCTTGATCTGCCCCACCCAATATCTCAACGATTTTGGAGCCGAGTGGAAGTTGATCATTAGCAAGGACATCGAGGTTGCGAGTCTCTTCTGGCTCCAACATGTAGAAATCATCAAAAGCCACTGGCTCGTGACAACTGTGGAAATCCAAGATTCGGTCGATATCGTCCAGGTCGACCAATGCGATACCGTCATGCGAATACGTAAGAATCGCGTCGTCAACAACGTAGGCTCTTCGGACAAACAGATCAGGTGTGACTTGGCCAATAAAAGTGAGTTTGTTTTCGCCCTCTTGCTCCAAATCAACTTGGAATGCTAGGGCGCCGCCTTTTTCACGCCAGCGAGAATTGTCAGTTCCAAGGAGCAAAGTCCCAGTTGCAGGGTCGAACGTAATGGCTTGCTCGTTAAGACGATTGCCTATCCAGAACCAGTCGAAAGACGTGCTATCATCAATCCAATTGGATACAACCTGTGGATTCGACAAATCCGAAACATCGTAAAGGGAGACTTGCGTTGACCAAGCCTCTGTGGTTTCATCTTGAAAATAGCCAACTCCGATAAAATGTCCGCTGCCCACTGCACGCAGACTATTGTTTACACCGGGAATCACCAACTCACTGAGCTCGATTGGATTGGTCGGATCGCTTAAGTCGATTCCGTGCAAGGGATCAATAGGAAGCACCATACCTTCGTCGACTTCGGAAGTCGTAACAACGGCAGTGTCCCCATCAAAGTAAGCGCCGAAGGCCATTTGGCCATCTGCCATGTCCAGCAGTTCCCCGATGACTTCAAGCTTGTTCTCTGATTGACGAAGCACGAACAAATCTGCGGTTTCAGTCACTACCCGAAGGTCGTCTTGATACTCGTTCATTGTCCGCGTATCGACAATTTCGCCTTCGATCGTCCCGGCGGCTTGGACGGCGATGTCGCTCGCGTCATAGCTCAATTTGACGATTTCTGTGGTGGCATCGGGCTCTTCTCCCCACCAATTCCAACGATTTGGGCCGTCTGATAAGTACAAGGAATCTGGATCGACGTAGGTCATATCGCTGTGAAAGCCAAACATTGCTTCGGAATCGACGACTGCGGGGCTGTCGGCGGCAATATCGATCAATACAATCGCCGTGCTGGAGCCCGAAAACCGATCGCCAACGATGCTGATATCTTGCCAGTCTCCGACCGCTTGCAATTCGATGGGTTCAGGCATCACCTCCGCAGAATCTGCATTGAGGCCATGGGTGATGGCCAATGTATCCAGCATTATCGTGGGGCGAATCACGTCCCAATGCGGGACTTTCTCGATTCCTTCACCAACTTGCGGCAAGAATGCGTTTGTAAGTTCGGTGGACAGCCGAGCAAAATACTCCTCCGCTGTTTCGAACCGTCCCGCGACCTCATCGATTGCGTTTACCGGTGTTTCCGGATCAATGCCTTCGGCGATTACAAATTGGGGACGCGGAATGTTCAGGTAATCGTCGGTGAATACAAGAAGTTTTCCATCCGCAATCCGAACGTCCCGAATGTGTCCATCAAAGGTCCAGGCCGCAACTTCCTCCGGTGAAGAACGATCGGAAACATCGAAGACTTGAAGGTGATTCCAGCCTTGGACGATAAGTCGTTCGCCGCTCAGCATAAACTCAGGGCGGTAGCTCCCCACTTCGATCGATGCGACCGCCGTGATATCTTCTTTGTTGGATATGTCCAGGATCTCGATTCGATGGGGCTTGCCAGCGATAACAAAGCCGTCGGCGGAAATCTCGATCTGATCCAATTCGTCGACGCCTGCGACAAAATCATTTGTAAAATCAAAATTGCTAGTGGCCAGCGTCGAAAGCTCGCGCGTGGTACTGGCTTCTGTGTGAAAGAAATGGGGTATAAACCAAGGATTCATGTGTCGCCACTCATCCTCAGCCGGGTCCAACTCTTTGCCCCAGAGTTCGCCCCAGAGTTCCGTGACGTAGGACTCAACCGCAGCCTGGAACTCTTCCTGAGTAGCAAAAGTTGTAAGCTCGCCGCTCGATTCACCACGACCATGGTCTACGACGAGCGGTACGTCCATTGATACTCGAGCTGCCCACTGTTCGACTGTCAAATCCACCCCAGGTTCAATTACGATCGTGGAAGGAGTGTAGTGCAGCAATCGGCGGTCTTCCAGCGTCTCAAGGCTAGCGTTGAGCTGGCGTTGGAAATGATGCTCGCGGGATTTTTGTTCTTGAGAACGTCGTACTCGAGACCTGTTGGATTTCACCGCTTGAGTCCTCTTGGGAGTTGCTGACACCTGGAATGTTCCTTAAGTCGAACTGTTTAGTTTCTCGGCATTTAAGTACCATTGCAATGCACTTTTTGCAAGGATTTGCATTGGCCCGCAAGGCCAATGCGATTGGGGCTTTTCGAAGGCATTGCTTGGGCACTGAGTAGGAGGGCGTGCCAGGGCTCAGCAGGTTGAGGAAAACGCGTTTTTGCCGCGGATTTACGCTCGGTTTGCCCGCAATCTAGAATTCTTCGCCTTAAAATCACCGCTTGAATGGGTAAGGGAGAATCAATCAAGCTGGCGCAACGCTTTTTGAGTGATTTTATGATAGCCCTCTTATCGCGGGGCAAGTGTCGCGTCGCCGTCTGCCGAACAGTCCAAGTCCATTCCGTTCGCCTCATTTTACTTGTTGCCAATAGTCAGTCCGTGTCTGAGAAGTCCAAGGTCGCCAACTTGCCCTCGTATCTTGCGTTGAGCCTTTGCGCGAATTGCAGTCACTTGAAACGCATCGATACGCCGAAAGGCTCGGTTTTCTTTTTATGCCGGCAAGGGCTATCCGACAAACGGTGGCCCAAATACCCGCCGCAACCCGTTGCGAACTGTGCGCGTCATGAGCAGCCAGGCGAATAGAATCCCGCGTTGAAGACTGGCAGATCTGCACTGCCTTTTTGGTTGCCAGAACACCGAATGCCTAGCAATAGCCTAGATATTAACTGTGAGAAATTCACACATTGTTCTTGATATAACTACCCAACTGTGATAATTTCACGCATAGCCGCAGGAGAGATGGGTGAATCTTAATGAAAATGAGACTGAAGCGCTTCGCATACTTTGGGAGTGCGGCGAGCTCAAGCCGTCGGAGATCGAAGCTAATTTTGGCTGGGATATCGAGAATGCGACGTTGCGCTCCGTGCTTCGCAATTTGGTCGAGAAAGAGCTCGTTGCGCGTCGTAAAGAGGGAAAGGCATTTGTCTACCGGGCACGCAAACGCAAGCAGACGCAATTCGCTCAAGCAATGCAACGCATGGCCGAGGTTTTCACGGGCGGATCCAAAGCAGGTTTGATCATGGAGTTGCTCCGTCGCGAAAAACTCTCGCCAACTGAGGTCGAAGAGCTGAAAAGAATCGCTGGTCAACTGGAATCCGAATCGAACGAGGGAAATTCAAACTAATTCCGGGGTAAGAAAATGAGTTTCTTGGTGTCATTGGTCAACTTATTAACCGACAATTGGCTGGGGCTTGTTCTGCTTCGCCTGAGCTGCGTTCTTGGACTCGCATGGTTGCTTCATTTTGCAAGTCGCTACCTGCATCCGACATGGAGAGTCCATTTGTGGCGCGGTGTTGTGGTCGTTCTCTTTGCCATTCCAGCAATTTCTCTAAGCGCCGTTGGCTGGGGGCCAGAACTCTCGGGTGCAGTGACGGCAGTCAAGACGCCGCATGTCTGGGAGCTGCCTCCCACTCCAAAGATTGCGCCCAGTAGCGAGAATCCGCCGATGCCTGATACGGCTGGCGACAGCACAATTGCCTCGCCAGCGGATGGTTTGGAGCAAGCTATTGCACACCCAATAACAGCTCGGGAAGAGGATGCGGCAAGAGAGCACGCAAGTCACATCTCACTAACTCCAGCCGGATTAGAGCTGATTCTGCTGGTTGGCTATTTAATGATTCTCGGTGCACTCCTCCTGCGACTCACGGTGCAGTCCTTCGCATTAAAACGAATGCTTCTAGCGACCAAAGAGTCGGAAGCATTACAAGTGATCTCGTATGAACTGGCTCAGGAGTATGGACTCGTTCAAATTCCGCGAATATTGTTGAGCCGGTATTCGCACTCCCCGTTTATTTGCGGCTGGAGTTCCACCCGAGTCGTGCTTCCTTCGGCACTCGAATCCGAGCTTTCGGATCCCATATTGCAAATCGAGATTTATGGTGGGCATTGATGATTCGTTTGGCCCAAATTGTTCTTTGGCCGCATCCATTGGTGTGGCGCATGGGCGAAGCACACCGCTTTGCCTGCGACGTGCGTAGCGATGGGGCAGCGCAGCGCGGCGACCCAACTGGCTATTCCGCCTTGTTGGCGCAAACAGCGTTGCTGCTGCGAAAGAATCAGCCGACTGTATTCGCGCTGGGTTTTATCGGGAAATGTGAGGCTATCCGGCGGGTAAAACTCGTCAAAAATGCTTTCGCAACTAGACAGGTCAAGCAGTGGAAATTGCGTATTGTAGGGTTGGCGTTGTTCGCAATTCTTGGGGGGCTCAGTACGGTCGGTGTGTCGCGTCTGGCGAGGGCGCGCTCGCAGGACTCTGATTCGGTTGAAATGCGGCAAGCGGCATTGCGAGTGCTTGATCCGGATGGAGAGCCGCTTTCCGGTGCAAGTATTGAAGTTTGGGGTTTGCGGCCGCTAAAGCAACGTGCCAGTGGGCATGGAAATCACGCAACGCTGCGTATGGCAAAAACTGGAAAGGATGGAATCGCTCTGTTGCCCTACCCTAGATACGTCTTCGAAGAAATGGAGACCGGCGCGCTAATATTTACGGTAAGGCATGAAAATTACGCGCCATTTGAAGAACAGACGTGGTTGATAAGCGAGGCAAACGACATTCAGCTTGCCAAAGGTCGACGCATCGAGTTGGGTTTCCGGGATTTGGAAAGCCAGCCATTCCAGCTTGAGGAGCTGCATGTAATTACACCAAGTGCGATTGACGGTTGGAAAACCACCGAGCAAAAAACTTTGCTCTCCAGGCCGCTGGCAAAGTTGGATTCGCCTCTGCTTGTTGTGGGACTGCAGGAAGATGGATTGCCTTGGTTTTCGGACTTCATCCGGGTCAGCCAGCTGTTGCCGGAAACGGTTGCAATCCGCGGAGTCAAGCTGAAACCAGGGCGGAAGATATCGGGGAGGCTTAGCGACAACGTTCCTCGGCCGGTGAAGAATGGGGTGGTGCACCTTGTCGTAAGCGGTACATATTCCGACCAACCAAGTTCAGGCAATACGGTAATGTGGCGTGACACGGCTACAGTTGCCGAGGATGGCACTTTTGCATTTGAATCGGTGCCGAGAGGATTTCCGGTTTACTGTATTGCAAACTGCGAGGGCTGGGTTTCGGAGTCGTGTCCAGCAGAAGAGATTTTGCAAAGCTATTCTTATGTGAATACGCTTGCCCATGCTCACACGATGCACGAAACGATAGTGGTAGCCCAGCCCTTTCCGCATAGCGAGGCCGACAACCCAGTGATCAAAATGGAGCCTACTGCAGACTGTGAGTTTCAGATTGTCGGTCCAGACGGCCATGCGATTGCAGGTGTTTCCGTTTCAATATCGGCCAACTACTCCATGTTTCCTGGCCCGGGGGGCATTCTGGGGGATTACACCAGGAGTTTGGACGAGCTTGAGTCGGATCGAGTTCGTGAGCCATCGCGCAGTTGGGGCTTGTGCCACGCGACGACCGACGCCAACGGCTATGCGGTTATTCGCGATATGCCTAGGCAGCGAGGGCATTCCGTAGGTGCCTGGCATAAGAAGTTTGAGCTACCCCCGCATGAGCTAAATCAGTTCAGCCGACAAGTCGATGTGGACTTGAGCCAGGGAGACAAGAATTTGATGATCCGACTACAACCTCGGGGTAAGGAGGTGCTCGGTAGATAGGATTTTCATTCCTTGCTCAACGAGCTCCCGGGAAACGGAAGCAACATTTGTCCGCATCTTTGTTTGGTCAAAGTCCGAATATCTTGTTCCCGGTCCAATTCCCGGATCAGGGTTTCCATGATTAGCCGTCCCTGGCTTTGCATTCGCTTGGCAAAGCTTCTGTGGAGGACGGCGAAACGGCGGAAAATCGTTGACAAGCCACTTCGGAGCCGGGATCATAGAACTATGTAAGAATCCTCTAGATTGCCGAAGTTTCCAGAACTGATTTGATCGGAGCTGGTGTAGGTGGATTCGGAGGCTTTGACTAGTCTTTTCTCTTGTCATTCGACGAACACGTTCTTCGTAGGCCAAAAAGCGTGGGAAACAAAGACCAGAGGCGAAGGGCGGACTCCTTGTGCTAGGGTGGTCTGCTTGTGCTAGAATCGCTGCCTACAGGAATAGTCGTATATCGCGACTCGTATACTGCAATTGAGGTGTGTCATGGATCAACCAATGCGAGACTTTACGGACTTGCTGCTTCGCAATGGAGTAGTAGGCCTGGATCAAATTGCGGAAGCTACAACGGTAGCACGCGATGGTGATATTTCGCTTTCCGATGCCCTCATTCAACTTGGCTATGCCGAACCCAACGCGGTCTACGAGGCTTTGGCTGAATTCCACAAGCTCGACTTTGTGGATCTTCAGGCAATTCGTATCGATGACGAAGTCATCCAGCTTGTGCCTGAATCAGTCGCTCGAGAAAACAGTATCATTCCGTTCAAAGACGAAAACGAGGTTTTGAACGTACTGGTAAGCGACCCCTTTGACCTCGAAACCATTGAAAAGCTGCGATTTATCCTGAATCGTAGGGTTGAGACGGCTCTGGCTCCTCGAGAGTCGATTCAAGAAGCGATTAACCGCTATTACGGGCAAGTCGAAGGGGAGTCGGCTGACTCGATTTTGCAGGAGTTTACCGATACGCAAATCGACTTTACTGAAACGACCGAAGACGGCGTGGGCGGCGAGGACGAATTCGCCAACGAGGCGAGTGCCCCCATTGTCCGTTTGGTCGGCTTGATGATTCAAGAGGCCGTGCAGCTGCGAGCTTCGGAC
>JBCCEO010000228.1:0-10391 GCA_039030255.1 Planctomycetota bacterium
ATTCGTTCTCCTTTGATATTTCATTGGCCGATGCGAGTCGCGGCCGACGCGGAAATCAAAACGATGTGTGCTCATATAGACCTTTTGCCAACGGTTTTGGATGCTTGCGAGGTTCAGGTTCCAGAAGACCATCAATTTGACGGAATCAGTTTCCTACCCCTCTTGACCGGCGAACGAGCTGAATGGCCAAAACGTCAGGTAGTATTTCAAACACATCGAGGGAATGTACCGCAAAAGTATCATCACTTTGCGTTGCACGAGGAACCTTGGAAGCTAGTGCATCCTAGCGGCTTTGGCAAAGAAGGTTTCGAGGGTGAGGCGAAACTAGAGCTTTATAACTTGGAGGACGATCCCAAGCAGAAGGAAGACCTAGCAGCGAAATATCCCAAGGTCTTGGAACGCTTGAGAAAGGGCTACGAAGATTGGTTCGAAGACGTCAGCTCCACACGAAAGAACAATTACTTGCCTCCTAGGATTGTCGTTGGAACGAGGCGAGAAGTTCGGACTGTGCTCACGCGACAGGATTGGCGTCATGTTTCTGGACAGCCTTGGGGACGCGAATCCAATGGTTTCTGGCTCATGCAGTTGCCACACGAAGCAAGCTTTGAAGCAGAGTTGATTTTCAAAGGCAGTCATCCGGTAGGTAAGGCACGCATCCTGGTCAACGGTGCCGCTATCGAATTGGAAATAGCCAATGGCGAGCCGCGCGGGCATAAGACTTTGCTGACGATACCGGCGGGAGATATCAAGTTCCAGGTGGAGGCGGAATTCAATGGTAAGAAGCAAGGACCACATCAGGTTATCCTTACTCTTCAAGAACCGAATACATAGCCTCAAAACGAAAAGTATCGACTGCAACTAAATGCGGCCTGCCATAACCTTAAAGCAGAAGACTACTCACGGAACGATCAAGTTGAATTCTGAAGCTGTCCAGATCGCAAGTAATCTTGTTTCGCTTCTAACGCGAATCGACAAGAGAATTGTACTTGCCGAAAGTTGCACTGCGGGCCGAATCGCGGCAACACTGGGAGTGATACCTGGCGTTTCGAACTACTTTTGCGGCGCGCAGGTCATCTATCGAAACGCCAGCAAGGAGGCGTGGCTGGGAGTTTCTGCAGCAATCCTTAACGATCCGAAATTCGGGCCAGTTAGCGCCACTGCGTCAATTGAGCTAGCCAGCAACCTACTTCAAAGAACTACGGAAGCAGATTTTGCTTTTGCCGTGACAGGCGACATCGGGCCAAATGCTCCCTCGGAGAAAGATGGTAGAATCTTTTGTAGTTTACGAAGTCGTGGCGGACTGTATTTCGAAAGCGAGATGCAATTGCACTGTCAAGCACCTGAGTCTTCCAGGGATTTGAATGGCCGCGAAACACGATTAAACGAGGCTACAGTGCGTTGTCTCGATTGGATTGTAAAGACGCTGCGAGCATAGCGGCAAAACGATTGATCCCATCACCAAAGTAAGAGAATACGCTCCATGTTGCGTTCCTTGACTCAAGCTATATTGGCAGTGTTCTGTACGTCGCTGTTGGTTTCTCAAAGTTTTTCGCAAGATTTTGACGAACGCTTCTCGGATTGGCCGATCGATTTGAAAATCGAGGGACGATTGGTGCTTGCCAGGAGCATGAAGGATCTTTTCCCAATTGGAGAACTTGTTAGCCGGAGTGACCGCGAGGGGGCTGTGGCGCTGCTTTGTGATCAGGCTGATGCAAAGCAACTCAAGGAGCAATACGCTAAGGTCTTCTCCGAAGTCACGGTGGTGCACTCCCTGCGGGAATGGGAAAAACTGTCAGAGGACCAGGTCTTGGCATGGCATCACTCGCAGCATTTTCAAACGAAACATCAGTATTTGGACCGCCATGCTCGTCTCATCCGCAAGCAGATCGAAAGCGGGAAAACGGTTGTTGTCATCGGTGGTGCTGCACGCTGGTGTGGACGTTGCTACCTCGCGAATTCGCAGTCGCATCCAACGATAGCCAGTGGCATCAATTTGCTTCCCGATTGTGTCTTGCAGGTTGACTACCAAGCGGAGCGAGATCAAGCACGATTGCTGAGTGTGCTTGCCAGCCAGAAGCATAGTGTTGGAATTGGACTTGAAGCCCAAACTGCTTTGTTGCTCAGCGGACGTAAGGTTATTGTTGCTGGCGAAGGAAAAGCAACGTTTCTTCTGACATCCAATGATCGCACTCCTAATCGTATCGAGTCCATTGCGCCTCGTTCGAGGACTCGGAGGCAACGTGCTACAGAGTACTTGGTCGATTTGACGGAGTGGCGCCGAGATGCGATTGACCGATCGCTCGAGCAATTCCCTGCTGCTGATCCTAGAACCCCCAACGTTGAAGAAGGAACATTGTTTATCGTCGGAGGCGGTGGAATGCCTCAAGGTCTGATGGACGATTTCGTTGAAGCAGCCGGCGGAAAAGAAGGCGCGAAACTCGTCTATGTTCCGTGTTCCGAAGAAGACTCCGTTGGCGAAACGCAGCGGATGGTTCAACTCTGGGAACGAATGGGCGTGAAATCAGCGAGCTTTATTCATACAAAGGATCGCAATAAGGCGAACAAAGACGAATCGTTTTATGCTCCGCTCAAGGACGCGACTGGAATCTGGTTCGGTGGGGGCAGGCAATGGAATTTCTCGGATTCATATTATGGCACCAAGACACACGCCCTCATGAAGGAAGTCCTTGCTCGAGGCGGAGCGATCGGCGGGTCATCTGCCGGTGCGTCGATTCAAGCAAGATATCTCTGCCGGGCAACTCCCATTGAAAACTTCCGACCGATGGCTCCCGGTTATGAACGTGGCGGATTAGGGTTTATCTCAGGTGTCGCGATCGATCAACATTTTGCTCAGCGAAGGCGCTTCAAAGACATGACCTCGCTCGTGAATCGCTATCCACAACTCTTGGGAATCGGCATCGATGAGGCAACCGCCATTGTTGTTCGTAAATCTAGAGCCGACGTGGTTGGTCGAGGAAAAGTCCACTTTTACAATCGCGACTTGCCAGTTTATCCCGATCAACCCGACTTCCTCGCACTAGAAGCTGGGGAAAGTTATGATTTGGCGGAGCGCAAGCAACTGATCGTGGAACCATCTGGAAACGGAATTGCGGAAGAAGAAGTCGACGCCAATTAGGCAAGTTGGCCGTCCGGGCCCCACAGTTTTTCAAGAGGCATTGAGTCGCAGATGTTCAAGACGAGGATCTAAGACAAGCGGCTGCCAATAGATTTAGATTTGTCCGGGGCTTTGCAGATCCTCAATAATCGCACATAATACGGTGCTTCCAAATCATGCGTTCGCTCTTGAAGTGAACTTTTCTCAGAGCCTTTTTGAGCCATCAAGTCGACGACTTGGCACCATCTAGGCGACTGGAAGCTATTTCGTCAGAGCGGCGCGGGTTCTTCTTCCTCAGGATTGTTGCGCCAATGGATGACAAGCTGGCTTACGCTGGAATTACCTTCGACGATGTTCTTCTTGAGCCACGTTTCAGTGAGCTGATGCCGGCCGAAGTCGATGTTTCCACCCAGTTGACGAAGAAGATCCGTCTCAAGACTCCCATGCTTTCTAGCCCGATGGACACGGTCACCGAGTCCGAAATGGCGATCGCGCTGGCCAAAGTCGGTGGACTTGGGGTTATTCATAAAAACCTAGACATCGATGCTCAGGCCGAAGAAGTCACCAAAGTCAAACGCTCGGCGAATGGCATCATTGAAGATCCGGTAACGCTCCGTCCTGACGAGCCCGTATCCGCCGCCAAAGAACTGATGGACCAGCAAAACGTTTCCGGCGTTCCAATCGAGGAAATCGACGGCCGTTTAGCTGGCATTATCACGCGGCGCGATCTTCGCTTTCTCGAATCGGGCGAAACTCCAATCAAAAATGTGATGACTAAGGAAAATCTTGTCACCGCGCAGGGGAATGTATCGCTTGAGGAAGCTGAGAAGATTTTAACGGATAAAAAGGTGGAGAAGCTTTTACTGGTTGACGATGATTTTAGACTGACAGGCCTCATCACGATCAAAGACATCGACATGATGAAGCGCTACCCAAATGCTTGCAAAGACGAGGGTGGAAGGCTTCGAGTCGGTGCAGCTGTTGGCGTTTTTGATTACGAGCGTGCCGAGCATTTGATTCAACGCGGAGTCGACATACTCACCGTTGATTCCGCTCACGGCCACTCGAATAACGTGTTGGAGACTGTTCGCGAGATCAAGCGTCGTTGGGACATCGATGTCATCGCCGGAAATGTGGCGACATACGAAGGTGCCAGGGATTTGATCGATGCCGGAGTTGACGCGGTCAAAGTTGGAATTGGTCCAGGTTCCATTTGTACAACCCGCGTGATCTCGGGAGTTGGTGTTCCGCAAATCACCGCAGTGTACAACGCAAACAAAGCAGCCGAAGCAACCGGTACTCCCATCATTGCCGACGGTGGAATTCGCTACAGCGGCGATATCACTAAGGCAATCGCTGCTGGGGCTAGTGCCGTGATGGTTGGTGGCTTGTTTGCAGGATTGGCCGAAAGCCCCGGACGCACAATTTTGTATCAAGGTCGAACCTTCAAGGTTTACCGTGGTATGGGTTCGATCGGAGCAATGGTCCAAGGATCAAGTGAGCGTTACCGACAAAGTGGCCAAGAAAACTTGATCAAACTTGTTCCTGAGGGTGTCGAAGGACGAGTCCCATTCAAAGGAGCGTTGGCCGACTTTGTTTATCAGCTGGTCGGCGGCCTCCGAGCCGGAATGGGATACTGCGGCACCCGAAGTATAGATGAGCTTCGTAAGGATGCGAGGTTCATAAAGATATCCGCAGCAACTGTCAGAGAGAATCATCCACATGACATTGCCATCACGCAGGAAGCACCCAATTACAGCCCAGAGTATGGTACGGGGGAAGGTAGCTAAAGGCATCTTCCACTTCGCCAGTATTCGGAGCTTCGCCAAACTGATTGGATCCAGTGCCCTTCTTGGCCTCATCGGATTCACCAATCCGGCCGTGGCGCAACAATCTTCGATGCCAGCTTGGCAACCTGAACGTTTGCCGGTAACCGCAAGTGTTCAGCAGATCAATCAGGCTTCTCCGGCAGCTGCTCAGACCGGCGCAAAGTTTGCCACGCGAGTCACCTTCTCCGACTCGGCTTCACCGACCAGCAACACGCCCGCGCCCAAAACCGCCTATGACTCGTTAATGCATGGCGCGGAATCGAGCGCGAACTTGCGTTGGAAGTCGCCAAGAAGCTCGAGCGTCGTTCAGCGAGCTACCACGGAGACTCTGCAGGCTCAGCGGCCAAGAACGAGTGTCCAAAGCGCAGGTTACAAGGGCGAGCCAGGAAACGCTGCACAAGTTGTATTTGCCGACGGGACGAAGGCAAGAGTGTTCGATGACAATCCATTGCGTGGCGTGAAGCAACTGCAGCAGAATCGAGAACAAGGAATACGTCGAGTCCAGTACCAGAATGGCGGCACAGGGCAGGAAGTTCCAGCTCCGCCGGCGTTTACTCCTGAGTTCGCGCCTGAATATGCTCCCAACGCTAGGACTCAACTTCCTGACGCTGTTGAGTTGCCAAATGCATCGAATCTGCAAAGTGCACCCGAGCTGCGCAACGGACTTCCTCAAACCAACGGACTTCCTCAAACCAACGGGCTTCCGCAAACCAACGGGCTTCCGCAAACCAATGAACTGCCGCAAATGAATGGTTTCCCTCAGTCAAATGGGCTTCCGCAGGAAGGTGGATTGCCGGATGCTAGTGGCGCTCCACAATCGAATGCATTCCAAGAGCCTTTAGAGTTTTCCGATCTACCAGCGGCTCCCACGGAATCCACGCAGCCTTTGCAATTCGGCACTCCATCACAGCCTCAAGGGGAGTCACAGCCCTTCCCCTCCCTGCCGAGCCAAGAGCCGACTCTCGCGCCTAAAAATGATTTGGGTAGCGAAGGGGATCAGCTGAATCAGTCCATGGAGCGAGCGGAACCTGCTCCGTTGCCTGTAAATCCGAATCAAGCCGATGACGACGAGGCAAGGATGGTGCCACTGCCTGGCAAGAACAACAACGACGGACAAAACAATTCATCTCAAGAACAAGTTCGTCCAAATCCCTTTCCAGAGGAATCTAGCCCAGCCGATCAAGTTGCTCAGGATCAACTAGACTTACCGCCTCGCGTTTTGAGAAGCTCGATTTCATGTAACGCACTCAGGGATCGAATTCGATCGAATCCGATCTCCGAAGTTTCATTGGACGTGTCCCCATCCTTTGGCGAAGGTATCAACTTCATAAAGCAAGACACGACCAAGAATCGCCTCCAACGAGCTGAGGATTCGCCGTTGAGAGAGTGGTACAACTACAAAAACGAATTGCTCTTTGCTGGACGCCTGATCGATATTCGCGACGACGAGTTGGTCATCGATGTCAATGGACTAGAGGAACGTATTCTGCTTCAGGATTTGAGCGACACGGACTTGGCCTTCGTTGGCGATTATTGGAATGTGCCATTCAAGTGCGGAACCGGCGATGAAGCATATGCAGGACGCAACTTCTTGCCCACGCGCTTCAGCTTTACGGCACCTGGGCACTGTCACAAACCGCTCTACTTTGAGCAACCACAGCTAGAACGATACGGTCACTCGGCGGGTCCAATCATGCAGCCGCTCGTAAGTACAGCACACTTTTTCACAAACATTGCCATTCTGCCTTACCGAATGGGCATTCACCCACCGAACGAGTGCCAGTACTCACTCGGCTATATCCGCCCAGGCAACTGTGCACCATACATGCTTCAGCCGGTTCCTTTGAGCCTACGAGGTATGGCAGTACAAGCGACAGCAGTTTCTGGTGCTGCCGTGCTGATTCCTTAAGCCTGGCATCCTCGCAAGCATTCGCTGCCGAGCTCAAGTTAGAAACTACGCAACGCACCCTTGAACTTTTGCTTCTTGGGTGCGTCTTTCTATTCCTATGGACGAATTTCAGCACCAACCGGCCCGAGGCATGCGCTCGCTAAGGAACGCTAGCCTCTAACCAAACTGCAGCGTCAACGAAGTCCGTAAGTGAAGCTTTATCAAAACGCGCGGACGGCACGTGACCAAAGCTCGAGGTGAATCGTTGGCGAGAAGCATCTCCCCAGAATGAGAGCTCGTAAAGCTGTTCAACTCTCCTTTGGCGTCGACATTCGACCGATCAACAAGTAAATTCCAGCCTTTGGATATCGCACATGTTGGACAACGTCCCTTTTCTATCTCATCAACATCGTTCCATAACCATCGAGGGTTATTCGCGGGCCGCTGTGCAAAGTTGCTGGCGGATACCTGAGTTGCGTCTTGGATTCGATCTCGGTGCGCAGCCATGGGATTTCATGGGCACTCCGAACTGGGCGTTGACGCATGGACACTTAGATCACGTAGCCGCCTTGGCAGTCTACGTTGCCCGTCGTCGTATGATGAAGATGGAGCCTCCTACGATTTACTTGCCCGAGCACATTTTGGGCAATGTCGAATCAATGTTGGCTGCCTTTTCGCGCTTGGATCGCGGCCGCCTGCCCTGCAATTTGATTGGCGTGGAAGCGGGCGAAGAAATCGAATTGTCTCGCGAACTGGTGATGACTGTGCACAAGACGACGCACACGGTTCCTAGCGTTGGCTTTGTCGTTTGGGAGCGACGCAAGAAGCTCAAGCCCGAATATCAGAACTTGTCGGGGCCTGAGATTCGCGATTTGCGCGCCAATGGTTCCGAAGTCAGTGCGGAAACACGATTGCCGATGTTGGCCTACTCCGGTGACACAAGTCCCCCGGGGCTAGACAATAATCCAGCCATGCTGGAAGCCCAAGTCTTGATTACCGAGATGACTTTTGTTGCGCCGCAGCATCGCAAGGACAAGATCCATAAGCATGGGCACATGCACCTGGACGATTTTGTCGCGCGGCAGGATGCGTTCAAGAACGAGCTCATCATTGCTGGGCACTTCAGCGTGCGATATAACGCCAAGCAGATTCATCGTATGGTAGAAAAAAAACTACCCGACATGCTAGGTGGCCGCCTCAAACTCTGGATCTGATCGCCGAACGGATTGAGCCACATTTTGCTACGACAGGTCCCCATTTCGCCGCAAACGCCCTATCGAAAAAACCATGTTGGCCGCCTCTCGTCTGGAATAATGAATGCGTCCTGATCATCCATCGCGTCACCGTCTACTAGCACTTCGGTTTGATTGCCCAATCCATCTAGGATAACCCATTTGTATGGATCGGGGGATGAGTCTGCAACAAGAGCAAAGCATTGTGCGAGTTTGCAAAGTTGAATCGCGAGATATGAGTCAGATTCAATACAACCCTGCGGGGCGGAAAGAATAGAAATCGAAAGAGGGAAGTCCCCGGCGCGAGAGAGGCGTTGGGCCAGCACCGTGCAATCATCGAACTGGTCGGTCGTGCAAAGTTCTTCAATTAAACGCACGTCGTCAGCTTGACACTCATAGTAATGAGATAGCAACTCGCAGAGGCGTTGATCATGTACTAAATGCGACAGATGGACGTCCACAAATATGAGTTTCCCTTTTTTTCAGGCAAGGTTCAGAACATAACCACGCTCCAGAAAAAGCGGATGGCTGACCAACGAAAACCATAACAATACCAACGATCGTAGCCAAAACTAGGTTGCACGCTTTTATGGTCTAGGACGAGTTGCGATTAGTCCAACGATTCCAAGTACTAAGCCGATCAGGCCGCCAAGCCCGGAAGCGCGCGTTGTGCCAAAAGGATCACTTGGTGATATGCCTGATACCCAAGTCAGACTGTTTGCACCCACTAAGACTCCGATAATTACGGGAATGACCAGCCAAGCAATTCGCGTCACAATCCTTGGTGCAAGCGCATGTGATTCGTCGGCTGGGGCAATGTAGGGATTCTCTTTTTCAATCATGATGCGAACAATAAGGGTTTTTACGGCAGCGCCGCCATCAGAAGGCAGCTATATCATCTCTCCAGGAATAGAAAGCGAAGGCCTGCGCGTAAACATGATGTTAGGCGACCGGAGCCTAATCCCAAAAGTTAAAAATAACGTGGCCGAGCGTTTGGGGAGCCCAGTACTTGAGTTCGTACTTTTCGGTTTCGCCAAGCAGTGAGATTGAGTCTTTGGTTACTGGCGAATTGAGAAACTCGCAAGAGAGGACAGTATAGCCGAAAAGGTTTGCTGCAAGTCCTTCGCAGTCGCGAAAGTCAAAGTTGAAATTGCACACGTCCGTGATGGGTGCTGAGAACGCAACATAGGGATGGTGGATATTTAAAAGCAAGCTCCATTGCTCATCGCGGAACGATACTAGGGACCGGACAAGCGTGTGGTACATTTCGTGCTCGTCCGGTGGCGGATTGTCCACGGTGAAGCCGGAGATGCGAGCAGCTGTGTAAAGCGTCTTACGAAATGCGCGAACGTCAACAGAAGTCGATACGTTGAAACCAGTTATTCCACGAGGGAGCTGCACGGCGTCGTTTGTCTTACGAAAGAGTTTTAACGAAACATCCCTAACAATCGGTCGACGCCTGCCTAAGTCCACTGAGCTTCGCCAAACGCTCACGGCAGCAGAGCAGAAACGATTCTAGGCAGCACCGGAATTCGGAGCTGAATTGCCCAATCAAATGCATCGCATTCGCATGTGGTTACCCATTGGGATTTTCTTACGTGAGGCTGCTGCAGATAGGCCGCCAGAAGCAGCCTGACCTATGTTTCATCATAATTCTGGTCTGTTGTTTTGACAGGCCTTGCGTAATTGCCAAATCAGTCGCCGATGCAGCAGAGCTGCCCAGTGCTGTGCCACTCGTGTTCAATGTCTTCCATCAGAAGAGCATTGTCAAACGCAACCGCTCCACTGGGAAAAGCATCCCGATCATCGAAGAAAGAAGATCTAACGTTCGTGACTTTAAGTGGTTGCACGCGCCAGTTGACCGTCCGCAGCTCCAGTCCGTCAAATCGCGAGTTTAACTTTGCCGGAGAGTACCCAATAGAACCCTCCTCGAAGAAACGCGAGCATTCCGCAACCGTGTCAAAAATGGAATCGTCTGGCAGATGTTCAGTTGTCTGGCCGTCGACGGTTAATTGAGTAGAGCCGTCTAAGCTGTCCATTGAGATGTGATAACGGCTTTCTGATTCGCGGACGTCGAACCGTGCAAGGTTGTAACCGCCTGGAAAAAGGCGATCACCTGCAAGCGTATTCAGGAATGACGACGTGTCCCGTCGGGGGATATACACGCCATTCTGCGTAATTCCATCAGTGTCCCACTCAACGGCAACTCGATGAGCAGCATTCTCCGATCCGGTGCCGATAAAGGAAGGAAAGAGTTTCGGTCGCATGTGTTTTAGGCGAATCAGGCAGATACCCGCGATGCCAAAGCCATTGACAGTCTTCGGGCG
>JBCCEO010000229.1:0-10388 GCA_039030255.1 Planctomycetota bacterium
ATTTCTCCCAAATCCTTCAAGCATGAAGTGATTTGGCGGTTCAATACGATGGCAGTATTGGAAAAATTTCAAACTATTCATCAACACTTTGTCTGAGCAAGCTGCCGTTAGGGCGCAAGCCCTCCGGTGCTGTATTGTGATCTATAGTCGGCTTGTTGGTACCGGGCGGCTTGCGCCGACGCCGCTTTCATTAAGGGGTTCGCTACAGGGCATGTTCGCTAACGCTTCGGCGTGGGAAGCACGTAAGTTGCATTCAACGAGCGAGTGGCCTATCCTGCTAGCTGTGTTTTTCGTAACAAACAGGCGGGCGGAAGTGGTTGAGCTTAAGGAAAAGACAGTTCGGGGGGCTGATTGCCAATATTCTTGGCGATTGTTGAGTTTGATGCTGCCCTGCTCAAAATCTGAACTGGGTTGTCTTGAACGACTTCACGACAACGTGATGTCTAAGCCGCTTGAGTTGAAACCTGCGGCTAAAGCCTTTTCGCGCAATAGGAAATCGCCGGCGCGCGCCTTGACACGCAAGGTCTTGCGAGTGGTGGTTCGTTTCAAAGCTCGCTTGCTGACTCAATTGAGTCTAGCCTTCTACATGCTCGTTGCTCTCGGTTGCTCACCGAAGCCGGATGTCAAAGCTCTGGGCGAAGCACTGGCAAACGCATCTGAGAACTCGCAATCCGAGGAGACGGTCGAAGATCCGGTAGTTTCGGAAGTTGATACCGCAGGCAGCAGCGCCGCTTCAAGCGATGCGGGCAATAAGACGGAGGCGAACGGCGAACATAAGGAGAGTTCAGCGAATTCGACGTCGAAAGTGCCGACCTCAGATTCGTCAGGCGGTATCAATTTTCCAGACGCCAATGCTTCGAAGAATGCTGCAGGAAACACATCTGCAGCAGAAACATCTGCCGAAACGGAACCATTGCCGGAAACGGTCGACGAGCTTTTTCAGCTTGCAAGCCTCGAAGCTGAAAAGTTGCTTGATGCTTCCGGCGAGTCGCCCGATGGTTTCGAGATGCAAGCACGCGTTTTCTGGCTGCAGGGCAAGTACCGGCGTGCAGGCGAGTGCTGGGAGTGGGCTCTCGGCGTAGACCCGAATTATGCATACGCACTCCACGGTTTAGGGAAAGTCGCTGGGAAAAAAGCCGAGTTCGAAGAAGCAGCCTCGTACCATCTGCGTGCACTGGAAGTGCTGCCCGACTATCCAGAAGCAGTTTACGAAGCCGCTGCTGCACTCACACAACTCGGGCGGTTAGACGAGGCGAAACAGCTACTAGACGCTCGTGTGACAAAATCGGACCAGGATGTGAACGCTTGGCTCAAGTTGGCTCAGCTCGAAGTCGCCCGACGCGATTATGCGAGTGCTCAAAAGGGATTTGAAAAAGTACTGGAACTTGCCCCTAATCAAATCGACGCGCTGCAAGCATTGGCAATTTGCCACATGCGCTTGGGCAATCGAGAAAAAGCCATGGAGGTGCAAAGCAAGGCAAAAGAATTGCTGGCCAAACAGCGAAGCTCGACTAAAGGCGATCGCATTGAAAACGACGGCGTTCTGAAGTACGGCAAGCAAGTTGCAGAGATTCTCACCACGTCCGCAAACCTGTATATGGCGAAGAAGCAATACGATGCAGTCGAGCGTGTGTTGGTCTTGGCTGGCCAACTCGACAAAGAAAACCATCAATGTCGCACACAATTGGCCGGACTCTACATGGGCTTGATGCAAGCCGAGCCCGCCCTGCGTGTCTGCCGCGAGTTGGCTGAACTAGATCCGAAGAATCCGATTTACTTGATGAATTACGGCATGATGCTCTTTCGGGCCAACCAGAGGCAGGAATCGATTGCGACGTTAAAAGAATCGCTAGCACTGCAGCGTAGTCCGCAGGCTTTTGTCGCCCTGGCCGAAGTTCTGTTGGCCGAACAGCAAAAAGACGAAGCCGAGACGGCCATGCAGCAAGCCATGGCACTTGATGCGGGCAATGCTCAATTGCTTCAGCTCTATCAACAGTGGTTCGGAAAGTAGATTCAGAAGGATGCACATGCGCTTCGTCGTCTTATGGCTCTGGGAGTTCTTACTCGCTGCGGGGCTAATTGTTCTTCCTACGGTCTGTTGCGGACAAATTCGATTCGTCGATGTTTCGAAAAGTTCTGGGGTCGACTTTTTGCATGAAGACGGCGGCAGTGGCGAACGGTTTATCGTCGAGTACACGAGTGCGGGCCTAGCAGTATTCGATTTTGACGGCGATGGTTTGCTCGATATCTATCTGCTCAACGGAGGCAAGCTTCAGGGTGAGAATGCCACAGGTCCCAATCGCCTTTATCGCAACTTGGGCAACATGCGATTTCAGGATGTTACCGAACAAGCTGGAGTCGGACATCGTGGCCATGGGATGGGAGTTACAGCGGCGGATGTTGATCAGGATGGCGACCAAGATCTCTTCGTGAATAACTTTGGGGCCAATGTTTTCTACCGGAACAATGGCGATGGAACGTTTACGGAGGACAGGGATTCGATACTTGCTGAACCGGCGGAAGTTGGAGCGGGCGTCTGCTTCTTAGACGCCAACCAAGACGGGCATTTGGATCTATACGTTGCGAACTACGTCGATTTTCGTTTCGAGAACCATGTGTATCGGCGTGTTCGCGGAAAGTCGGTCTACCCTAGCCCTCAGGACTTTGAGCCTCAGTCGGATCGATTTTATTTCTCCGATGGCGAAGGTGGATGGCACGACGCGACGGAATCAAGTGGCATCGGGGCCTATTTCGGTACAGGCATGGGCAGCATCGTGACGGATTACGATCGCGATGGGGATATGGATATCTTCGTCTGCAATGATGTGATGCCGAACTTTCTTTATCAAAACGATGGCACCGGGAAGTTTGAAGAGTTCGGATTGTTGGCGGGAGTGGCGTACGATTTTGCCGGAGTTATGCAAGGCAGTATGGGCGTGGATTGCGGTGATGTGGATGGCGACGGAAATCTCGATTTGCTGGTGACCAGTTATGAAGAAGAGAATCCGGTGCTTTATCGCAACTCGGGCGACGGATTCTACGAGGATGTGACCGTCAATAGTGGCGACCTTGTGCAAGCTG
This sequence comes from Planctomycetota bacterium, assembly GCA_039030255.1. GTDB lineage: Bacteria > Planctomycetota > Planctomycetia > Pirellulales > Pirellulaceae > Aureliella. The sequence goes on from JBCCEO010000229.1 coordinate 3,082, forward strand.
CCCCGCTGGTGACTTGGGGTGTCGGGCTCTGTGACTTGGACAATGACATGGACTTGGATCTGTTCATGGCTTGTGGGCACTTGATGGATAACATTCAGCAAACAAATGATACTCAGCAATATGCAACGAAGAATATGGTCTTGGAGAACGCTGCGGGCCGTTTCCGAAATGTGACGTCGAGTAGCAATCTGGGGCCTGAGAAGGTCAGTCGCGGAGCCAGTATCGCGGACTTGGATCAAGACGGTCGTTTGGACGTCGTCGTTTTAAACTCCAATGCTCGACCTACGGTACTGAAGAACGATTGCCAGTCCGAGAACGGTTGGCTTCAAGTGCGTTTGGTGGGTACGCGTTGCAATCGAGATGCAGTCGGCGCGCGAGTCAAGTTGGTCAGCTCGAAGGGCGCGATGATTCAGGAAGTCTACTCAGGGCGTAGTTATCAAGGGCACAATGGGATGGTGTTGCATTTTGGCCTTATTCAAGGCGCCAAGGTGGAAGCCATTGAAGTGGACTGGCCTGACGGTGAGTGGGGGAATATGCAACGTTTCGAGTCGATAGCACTCGGTGATCTGAACGTTTTGGTGCAGGGTGAGTGAGGTTTCTGCAAGCGGTAGGGCGCAAACCAGCGCCAGCCCTCCGGTGCGAACTTGCGTATCATTTTAAATCAACCTCTGAATCGACCGATCTGCTTGCGCCGGCCTCGCTTTGGTACGGTGAGTGGCGGCGGGGCGTTTCCTCAGATTCTGCGTTGTGCTTTCTGGGCAGCATCGAGTAGCCGATCCGGGCGCACTCCTTTGATCCACGCGACAATTCCGCCAAGGACTAGAGTCACAAAGGCAACGCCAATAGCAAGAGCCGTCCAAGGAAACTGTCGCATGAGGACGGATTCAGAAGGCTCATTCGGGTTGACGTAGCAAACTGTTTTTTTGTTGCGTTTGAGATCGTCGACGACTCGGCGAACATAACGCTGGTCCCCATCACCGCCGACTCCAAAATCGTATCGATCTCCTTGATACGGCTTGCCATCGAATTCGTAGCTATACGTTAATTCGACTTTGAAATTGGTCGAACCTTTCTTGTGGTTCGTGGAGAGGCTCTTGGAACGAACTTTGGTGATCGTGCATTCCGTTTGTTCCCAGCTCATCGCAGCAATCGTTTGGTAACTAGGCAAGATGACTGCATAGACAAGTGCGGCAAAAATGCCAACGACTAAGATAATTCCGACAATGATTCCGACGTATTTGTTGTCGATGACGACAGGCTCGTTCATTCAATTCTCGTGCGGGGATTAGGTTGGGCGGGGGCTGAAACGTCGTGCCGTAAATAGCGGGCTTATCAACTCAATGCAGGCTTTTCCTGGCGAATGGGCGCGAAAATAATACGACTGGGGCGAAATAGGGTGCCAATGCTGTCGTCGATTGCCTACCCACCCCCAGAGGGGCTGTTTCTGCCGTGAAACTGCTGTCTTAAAGACTGTTGGAGCTTCTGGTCGACAAGGAGAGAAGTCTGTAGGGCTAAAAGTTAGGGCAAAGCCGAGTGTCGGCAAGAAAAAGTTGACACTCTGAGCCTGCGTCGGCTAGCCTATTAAGTATGGAAATGCGTCCTCTTTTCGCCTGGTGGCTTGGGACACAGAAAAATTTCCTGCGAGCTAGGTGGAGACATCACGAGCAACAACTGGAAGTCTTGGTTCCCAAGGCGACAACTCCGGCTCGATTTTCTCTTCTGTTGGAACGATCTCAGGTGTGGGAGAAGAACCATGGTTCGTCTTTTCGTAAGCGATTGTCTGTCGCGGCGTGGGCCGCAAAGAAGCAAATTTAACCTTCCCAATTCGGAGGTAATGGCGCGATGAAGAAGTACACCACGTTAATACTAGCGATCATGATGTTGCCGAGCATGGCAACGACGATACGGGCACAGAAGGCCTTGAAAGTCGTCGAACCCTCTCGTCAAGAAATGAAGTTGGCCCGCGATTTCATACGGGGACGAACCTCGAGTGGAGCGGCTGAGCTGGCGAAGGTTGTGCAAGCGGAGATGAGTCGCTTGACGATCAAGGAAAACATGGCAAAGTTCGGCTCCATTCGCTACGGAGTCTCCCAGCAATACCTGTCGGTCAAACCCGGTGATGCCCGCAAGGTAATCGTCGAGAATGTTGCTCGCTATGGTAGCGGCATTGCTTTGGGTGCCGACTTCTTGCCGCAGTCTCGTATCAACGCTCTCACGTTGTTGGCTGAACTTGATGACGAGCCAGCAAGTAGCGGTCCTCCCAAACCAGCCGTCAGCGCTCTATCGCCGCTCGGCAACATCGCAAGGAATACCAAGCAGCCTGCGTATCTCAGGTCGATCGCATTGTATGGCCTGGAGAGGCATATCGGACGCTACTATCCCGACTGGAACCAAAATACGAAGAAGTCAATCGTTCTGATGCTGATGGATATCGTCAACAGCGAGCCCAAGTCGGATCTCGACAAAGTCGGGCATAGCTGGATGGTTCGGCGTGCAATTGATTGCTTGGCTGCAACGAAAGCCTCAGCGATCTCTGAGAAAGCTATTGAAATGTTGGGCGACAAGGAGGCGCTACCAAGCTTGCGACTGGCCGCAGCACGTTACATGCTCATGATGGATAACGCCAAACTGACACCGGAACAGAAGGCCGAGTATTTGTGCTCTCTGGCGCACTTCCTGCGTAGCCAACTTGTGGAATGGTACGAATTCGAAGATGACCTGCTATCACGGGCCGGCGGCGGTTCCAGCAGTATGGGCGGCATGGGCGGCTATGGAGGCATGGGCGGTGGCATGGGAGGAGACATGGGCGGCTACCCAGGTGGTGACGGCGGCATGGGTGGTTACCCGGGCGGCGACGGTGGCATGGGTGGCTATGGTAGCGGCTATGGCGGCGGAACCACGAGCAAAGTGAAAGCTAAAGATGTCATGGATTGGAAAACCATGATCGCCCGCCGAAGAGCCAATCAAGTTGTTCAGGTCGTGCACATGTGCCTGGATGGAATGCCTGTTGCCGAAACGAAACAACCCAAGAATCTTGGTGTCTATCTGACCAAAGCAAGTGTTCCTGATGAACTTTCCGAGCACATAACTAACTTGATCGAAAAGATCGACGCATTGCAAATTGCCATCAACGACGCAAGCCAAATTACCAATGTGAATGATCTTCTTAAACAGGCAGAATTTCCGATTGAAGAAATCATGGATGCAGCGACTGCGATCCCTGGGTTCACCGACAAATACCCTGAGCTTAAGGACGAGGATGATTTGGCCACTGTGCCTGATCAACCGGAAGCACCTGCAGGCGACGGTGGGCAACCTGATGGAGGCGACACCGCGGATCCTGGTGAAGGCGATCCACCAGCGGGGCTGGACAACAATGATCCGAACGCCGGAAATGGCGGCAACGGGCAGTAGGTTTTTGAAACCGATCGCATCGGAAGCCCAAAACGATTACGAATCCAACCGCAGAGTGATCTTCGCTCTGCGGTTTTTTCGTGGGCTTCAACTAATTCTGATCTGGCTGGGGAATCCGCGAGATAACCTGTTCGCTGAATCAGGAGGAACCAGGAGGAATCCTTTAGCTTGCGTTTTTCACTGGCGTTGCCTCGCTATCCCCGTTCTTGACGACGAACTTCGAACACAGGATTATGCTTGTTGGTCATCCTGGCAGATCCAAGTTTTCAACAAGGAAATCTCATGTATCGCGTTGCCGGTTTATCTTTTGAACATATGCATATGGGCGACAATTTGCGCATGGCAGCCGATCATCCAGACTGTGAGGTCGTTGGAATATGCGACGCTGAAAGAACACGAATGTTGGACGCCCAAAAAGACTTAGGGCTGAAAGACGAACAGCTTTTTGCCGATTGGCGCCGGTGTCTTGAAGTGAGCCAGCCCGATTTGGTCATCCTGTGTCCCGCCACGGGTGACCATGCCAAGTGGGTAGAACAGATTGCTCCATCCAAGGTTCCTATCCTGCTTGAAAAACCATTTGCGGCCTCCTTGGAGGAGGCGGACCGCATAATTGCTGCATGTGAAAAACACGAGGTGCCGTTGGCGATCAATTGGCCCTTGGTGTGGGTGCCCAGTCACCGCACGGCAAAGCGTCTGATCGATGGAGGGCGGATCGGGCGGCTGCGCGAAGTGCATTACTACGACGGAAACCGCGGACCGCTTTGGCACACTGCGGGTAAAAGGGAGATTACTGCTGAGCAAGTCCAGCGCGAAAAGCCTGAAAGTTGGTTTTACAAAAAATCCTTAGGCGGCGGTTCTCTGCTCGACTACCTTGGCTACGGCGTAACGCTAGGGACTTGGTTTCTTGGTGGTATCGCGCCTTTGGAAGTAACTTCGATCTGCGATGAGCCTGAAGGCCTGGAAGTCGACGAGCACTCGGTCACAGTTGCACGCTACTCGCACGGTATCAGCAAGTTCGAAACGCGTTGGGGTACGTTTACGGATCCGTGGGTACACCAGCCGCAGCCCAAGTGCGGATTCGTGTTGGTCGGCAGCCAGGGCACGATCAGCTCCTATGACTACGAACCAACGATTCTTGTGCAGGACTTGGATCATCCTGCTGGCCAGGCTATCGCCGTCGATGAAGTTGAAGTACCGAATCAGAATCCGATACAGTACTTCATCGATTGCCTCAAACACAAAAAGCCCGTGGATGGCCCATTGTCGCCGGCACTGAGCCGCATTGGTCAGCAGATTGTTGATACGGCTTATCAATCCGCCCAGCAAAAACGGACTCTGCCGCTGTTACAATAGAAGATGCCATCTTTGGACAGCAACCAAATGGCAACGCTCGCTGCAGCAGACTTCCCCTCCACTGCTTCGTATCCCTCGAGTGCCAAGTATGCGTGCCCATCCAGTATTCTTTCTCCACCAGCGTGGGTGGATAATCTGCGCATGCCTTTGTACGTGCCTCTGCGCGGTCATTCCCACTATCGCGCAGGCTCAGACTGGGCAACAAACTCGGGCGACGATGGTTCCAGGACTGTTTGCCAAGTATTCGGATGGCAGCAACGTTATTCAGCGGATCGAATCCAACCCCAAATGGGATTCTGAATCGCGAGCGAGCGATCCGCGCTTCCCTTCCGATGCTGTTCTTGATGTGCAGTGGACCGGGCTGCTTCAGATCAAAGAGGCAGGGCTTTACAGGATGCACGTTTTTGCATCCGGGAAGGCGAGCTTGCTCCTGCAGGAGAAAAAACTGCTTGAAATCGACGCGTCCGATCAGCCGAGTTGGCATCAGGCCGAAATAGATTTGCCGGTCGGACAGCATCCAATCCAGTTGGATTTTCGTGCTGAGGGAAATAGTGAAATTGGATTGTTTTGGAGCGGGGGCAATTTTGGGTTGGAGCCCATTCCGACGAGATTGTTGCAGCACCGGACTTCGGAAAACGACGTAACTCGGACTCATCAACTTCCGTCAGGTAGTTCCTTCAAGACAGGAAGCAAGCTTTTTCGGGCATTGCGGTGTGCTGCCTGCCATGATGCGGCCACAGGGGCGGATGGAGAAGAGCCAGATCCGACTTTACGTGCTCCTTCCCTGCGAAAACTGCAAAACAATTTGAGGCCGAGTTGGTTGGTTCGTCATCTTACGGAACAGGCTCCCGAGCCAGGTGAAAAACGGTTACCACGCCGCATGCCCTACTTTGCCTTGGATAAAAACTCGGCGATGGCAATCTCTGCCGCCCTGTTCGCCGCATCCGAAAAGTCTTTCATGCCGCTATCGCCAAAAATCGAATTGGAACAGCGCGCGAAGAAACGCCGGAAAAAAGATTCTCCGGTACGTACGGTTGCAGACGTGGATTTAGGCGGTGAAGTCTTTGCCTCGCAAGGCTGTTTGGCCTGTCACGAAGCCGATGGCTTGGGCATTCCCAGTAATTTGGACCAAGCTCTTTTTGGTGGAGGCGATTTGTCCAAGCTGGCGGTCAAGCGAACTGCGAGTTCCGTGCTCAGCATTCTCCAAGACCCAGCTATGGGAAATGCACAGCATCGCATGCCCAAATTTGAGCTAGATGCATTGCAACAGCTGGATCTTCACGCTTACTTGACCAGTCTTGGAGCTGAGGATTCTCGCAACGATACACGAGCCGCGGGCGATGTCGATCGTGGAGTTGGGCTGATCGCCAAGCATCGCTGCGGTGCCTGCCACGAATTGCCCGATAGCCTGCAATCGAAAGTTCAATCGATTGCAATTTCGGATGCAAGCAATTGGATTTCGGGTTGCCTGCAGCAGGCAAATGCTAGGGGCGCTCTACCTGGTTACGGACTCTCGGAAGAACATCGAGATGCGATCCGAAACTATGTGAGTGAGCGCAATCATCGTGCGCATCCGCCGCACCAGTTGTTGGCTGAGAACAATTGCCTGGGTTGCCACGCGCGAAATGAAGAACGCGGTATTGTTAGCCATTTGATCGATGTGGTCGAAGAGTTTCCGGGGACTGCATCAAAACTCGCCGCACTCTCGCCGCCTTCGCTCAATGCCGTGGGAGACAAACTGACAGACGAAGCTTTACTGTCCACAATCCAGGGGGAGCAAAAGCCACTGCGCGATTGGTTGGAAGTACAAATGCCAACGTTTCCGATCGAAGTGAGCGATGCGCGCAGCATTGCCAACTACTTGATCGCGCAGGATCGTGTCCCTGCAAATGTTCATTCCTTGGCAACCAAGGAGCTTTCGCAATCCGCCGAGCTCGCCGCTTCTCGACTGGTGACTTCACAAGGCTTCGGCTGCCAGAGCTGTCATGCGGTTGGGCCTTTTGAAACGCCAAAGGTGGACCTCAAAGCCCGCGGTCCCAATTTGTCCATGCTGGGCAATCGAGTGCGAGAGAGCTGGTTTCATCGCTGGGTTCGCAATCCCTCGCGAATTGTCCCGCGTATGGAGATGCCCGCAATTCAAACTCCTGTAACTGGATTACTAAACAATGATTTGGACCAACAGTTAGACGCCTTGTGGCAGACTTTGAATAAGCCTGACTTTGTACCGCCACGTCCTAACGCAGAGCGAGTAGTGCAGAATCACAATGTGCCTGGCTCAAAAGAACATGCCAATTTAGTTGCTTGCGTCATCGAATCAGAAGCGAAGAACTATTTGCGGCCTTTGGCCATTGGTTTACCCAATCGGCAGAACGTGCTGTTCGATTTAGAGGCTGGGCATTGGGTCGCTTGGTGGTTGGGGGACACGGCGGCACAGTACACACGAGGCAAGACTTGGTACTGGGAATTAGGCGGCCCATTTTTAAACAGCTCCGGCCAATCTGCGAATTCTGATGCAGAGCCGCGGCCGCCGGTTTTGCAGG
>JBCCEO010000230.1:0-10338 GCA_039030255.1 Planctomycetota bacterium
CTTAAGCGCGTTCAGGACTTTGCCAACTTGAGCGTCCATAAAGGCCACCGAAGCGTAGTATCCGCCAAGGGCTTTCTTCTGGCGTCGCAAGTCCATTTTCATGTTCTTGCTCGTCTTGTAGTTGATACCCGGCTTCGGAATATCATCCCAATCCCCGGCTATCTTTTCTGGTAGTTGCATCGAGGAGTAAGGTAAGAAAGGCGGATAGTATTTACGCGGCGCGACAAACGGAACATGCGGACGCACAAATCCGACGCCAAGCCAAAATGGTTTGTCTTTGTGCAGGTGGATGAGTTCGACTGCTTTGGCGGCAGTTTTACCGTCTGAGTGAACGAGATCATCGCCATCAGCTTCGACGACAACAAACGTATTGCCGCCAACCACAGGTTTCTTGCCATCTGGATTGCTTTCCAACGTCTCACCGTCGCCCGGTGCCCGCCATTCAGGACCAGGACTGTTAAATCTCTCAGTCCAGGATAGTTCGTCGTCTGCCCCGTTGTGATTATTTGTTTTCTGCGGGCTGGCTCCTTCCTCTATTCCCCCTGGCACCCCCATGTGAAAGATCTTGCTCACTCGCGCGGCGTAGTAACCGTTATCCTTGAAATGCTGAGACCAAGTAGCTCGATCACCAATCTTGGGTCTTGGATTGACATACCCCATGACGTCCGTTGCATGCGGATAGTATCCCGACATGAACGAGGCACGCGAAGGACCACAATAAGTACCTTGGCAGTAAGCACGAGTGTAGCGAGTGCCGCGAGCTGCAATGGCATCAATATTGGGAGTCTTGCACACGGTATTTCCATAACAAGACAATGCCGTCGAAGTGAGGTCATCTGAAATGATGAACAAGACGTTATAGGGCTTCGTATCCGCCCCCGCATCTTGTCCCAGCAACGAGACGACATGGTGTTGAGAGAGACAAAGAAGGCTGAACCCAAAAACTACTTTTTGGAAATGGGAGCGAATAGAGTTCACGTGGAGTGCTCCAAGGGGCTGATTATTTGAGCTAGTGGGGAAACGATTTTTTTGCATAGCATCGACCCTCCGCGACCGGCTTGGATGTCGCGCTTCGAGTCGATATTGCTCAGTCGATACTTATCATGGCCAATACCGGCATGTGATCGCTGGCGAAGCGACCTTTGTCAGTCTTGGGGTTCAGAGTCTGAAACTCCAGCACGGATACTTTGCCCGCACAAAAGATGTGGTCAATTCGACTATCGCCAATCTGGCGAAAGCCATTCCAAGTCGCCGCAGGACCTGAGTCCTCTTTCGTTGCCAGCCCGCGAGCGTCCTGCAAAACTGGCTGATCCAATCCTTCTGAGGCAAGTATTCGATAGGGTGGGCTTGTCTGCGAAGCGTTGAAGTCTCCCATGACAACTAGCGGAGTCTTCGTACCCTGCTTTTTGGACCAATCCACTATTAGCTGAGCCGATTGCTTTCTGGCTTCCTTCCCACGATGGTCAAAATGCGTATTCAAGATCATCCAAGAATTGCCCGTGGATTTATGCTTGAGTCGAACCCAACTGGCGATTCGCGGCAACGCAGCATCCCAGCCCTTGCTGCCAACATTGTCTGGAGTTGGACTCAACCAAAACGTCCCTTTTTCCAACAGTTCAAAAGCATTCTTGCGCCAACCAATCGGCGTGCTCTCTCCCTTTTGCTTTCCATCATCGCGCGCAACAGCGTACCATTCGAAATCGGGGCAGTTCTCGCGAATGCCATCTAGCTGCTTCCAAACAACCTCTTGCAACCCGACCAAATCCGCTTGATGAATTGTCTCGTAGACCTTCTCCTTCCGATTGCCCCAAACGTCTTCGCCATCACGATTGTTTAGGTAGCGAATGTTGTACGACATGACTGCGAGCGAGTCGCCCTTCCCGGCAGACGACTCTTGTGTAGCAGCCGATTCTTGCGCTGGGGCAATGCAAGGTAAAATGGCAAATGGAACAAGTAATAGCCAAAGAGTACGTAGCTTCATGTGCTCTCGCTTGAAAGAAAGGCCAAGGAAACAAACGTGGATATGATAACCGAAGCCTTTGGAGAAGAAACCAAAGCGAAAACGCATTCTTTTCAGACTTGCGGAAGTAGTTCTACGAGTAACCGTACAGTTGTTAGATGGGAACGCTCTCTTGGGGCTCTTGGGGAGAGTCGCCAGAAACGGCGAGCGAAGCGTGCAGAATCGCCTCTCCAGCTCGACCCGCGAAGCGCGTATTGTGCCAGGTCAGCCCCTTAGGCAAGCGGAAGTTAGCTCCGAAAAAAGGCACAACTGCACTTGGCTGCTGTAGCTCCGCCTCGCTCAAGCTTCGGTTGGGTGGATGTGTCTGCTTTTTTCAGGTTTTTGCTTCGACTCGCACGGTAGAGCTACCTTGATGGGCCCATTTGGTTGAAAATACCCAGCCCCGCTCAATCGAACATAGGTATTCTTTTCGACCGCCCATCCATTCGCATCCTGAGAATCCATGACTAAGCGTTCCAGCTCGGAAGCAAGCCTTCCTCCAGTCAGCAAACAGCTAACGGGAGGATTTCGCATTTTCAACCGTCGCTATTTACGCAAGCATTTTCATGCAATTGCGTTTTCGGCGGAACAGGAAGAAACGCGTCACATTTCCGAATCTGATTCGGTGGTCGTCTACGCGAATCATGCTTCTTGGTGGGATCCACTCTTAGCAATCTTTTTGGCCGAATCGCTGCTTCCCAAGCATGGAATGTATGCGCCGATCGATGCAGAGGCTTTCGAGAAGTACAAGATCTTTGGAAAAATGGGATTCTATCCGATCGCGCAAAACAGCTTGCAAGGAGCCAAGGACTTCTTGCGTGTGAGCCGTTCGATTCTGTCGCAGCCGGCTACATCGGTCTGGGTAACTCCAGAAGGAAGGTTCGCTGATGCGCGCGACCACGATGCTGAACTGATGCCAGGGCTGGCGCATCTTGGATACGCCATTCAAAACGCGAGAAAAGATGAAATGGAGGAAAACGAGCCTAGCGTTAATGCTCCAGTAGTTTGGTTCGTTCCCACGGCGATTGAATATGTTTTTTGGGAAGAAAAGAAACCGGAGATTTTAGTGCGCTTCGGCCAAGCAATTCGGAGCGACACAATTCAGCTCGAAAACAAGGCGGCCTGGGCAAAAGCGCTGACAGAAAACCTGCGACAGGCTCAACGAGATTTGGCCCAATTGTCGATCGCTCGCGACACCGAAAGTTTTGAATTGCTTCTACGTAGCAAGAGTGGCACATTTTTCCTTTACGATTGGTGGAGGACGTCGATGAGCCGATTCACCGGTAGCGGCTCGATGCGGACCGAGCACAGCGACAAGTTCTAAAGCTTGCAGAAACAGCCTTACCAGGGCTAAATCCCAACCTTTCCAGCGCTTCTTTTTCAACTCGGAGCGGTACGTTTAGGCTGCAGGTTGTCAAACTCTGTTTAGCCCAAGAACAGTCTCGATGTCGCTTCTAGGAAATAGGAAAGTCGCTACAATCTGGCTCTCCGCACACTGCATTTTTAGGAAGCTATGATGGTACTGAACGTAGAAAGAGTTTTGCAAATTCGAAAACAATTCCCTGCACTTAAGAGAATGCACGGAGAGCGGGAAGCTGTTTTCCTGGATGGTCCTGCTGGTACACAAGTGCCAACGAGCGTGGTCGAAGCCATCAACGACTACCTCTATCGCTGCAATGCGAACGGACACGGAGTATTCCCAACCAGCATCGAGAGTGACGAGGCTCTCGAACTAGCGCATCAGAGTGTGGCTGACTTTCTGGGTGCCGAAGATCCCGCATGCGTGACCTTTGGACCGAACATGACCACGCTCAGCATGGCTCTGGCACGCGCCCTGTCGAAAACTTGGGGGCCAGGAGACGAGATTCTGCTTTCCGGCTTAGAGCACGACGCAAACTTTACACCATGGCACCAAGCAGCTGAGGACGCGGGCGCGAGCATTCAAGTTGTCGATATCAACGCCGAAAACTGCACGCTTGATCAGGATGATTTTCGAAGGAAACTGAGCGAACGCACCAAGTTCGTGGCTATCGGATGCGCTTCGAATGCGGCAGGCACGGTCAACCCAGTGGCATCGATGTGTGCTGCTGCCAAGCAAGTTGGCGCACTGACTTTTCTAGATGCCGTGCACTTCGCGCCGCATGAGCTCATTGATGTGCAAGCCTTCGGATGTGACTTTTTAGCCTGCAGTGCCTACAAATTCTTTGGGCCGCATATCGGAATCCTTTGGGGCAAACGTGATTTGCTCGAATCGATCCAGCCCTACAAACTACGCCCCTCGCCCAATGATTTGCCCGGACGCTGGATGACGGGTACGCAAAACCACGAGTGCATTATGGGCACGAAGGCGGCTGTCGAATACATGGCTGGTCTTATGGACACCGAATACAGCACGCGGGAACAACGCCGTGCAGCGTTAATCACCTCCTACGATGCAATCCGTCAATATGAGCGCAATCTTTGTGACCAATTGCTGGATTGCTTAGCCACGATTCCTCAAATCAAAGTCTGGGGTATCACCGAGCCTGCTGAACGCGACCAAAGGTTGCCGACTATTTCGATTACTTGTGAAGGCTACAAATCGAAGGCGCTAGCTCAGAAGCTTGCCGACGCCGGTATCTATGCTTGGCACGGCAATTACTATGCGTTGCCTCTGACTGAACGCCTGGGCGTCGAACCAGACGGCATGGTGCGGCTTGGGCTCGTGCACTACAACACCGAAGAAGAAGTCGGCTACCTTTGCGATACGTTGAAAGCTTGCGTCTGATCTCGCATCAGCCCAATCATGAGCAGCCCCAAACGTGAGCAGCCCCAAAGGCGAGCAACCCAAAGTGAGAGTTAACGACCGGCGCGAAATGAAGCTTCGATCTCCGGCGGTATTTTGGCAAGTCGCATTGTGGTTCGATCAATAAAAGCCCAATTCGTCTCGACGCGTGCTAGTAACTTTTGGTCGCGGGCACGAAAAATGCGATATTTTCTAACCGATGAGACTCGTTCCATGGAAGCAATCCAAGTTTGAACCAAGATCGTGTCGCCCAACACCGCCGCTTGGCGATATTGAATCTGATGCGAACGCACCACAAAGCCTTGGCCAATCTCACGCAGGCGTTCTGCTGGCCAACCAACCGCCTTGCAATGCCTTCCCGCGGTTTTGTTTGTCCAGTCAAGATAATGCAGGTTGTTCACATGGTTCATGTGATCAATCATGCTCTCGTCGACCACGAACTCCGTTTCAAAAATGTCTGAGATGCGATCTTCTTGATCCATGTATTTCACGCGAGTTATCGTCCGAAGCGGGGATTATCGGCCAAGAACTTCTGCCATGTCGCGTCGTCAATCTTGGTTCCGCCAATGTCGACCGTTCGTAGTTTAGGCATCGACTTCAGAATGGGAAGTGCAGCTTGGGTGATTTGAGTCTGCGTAAGCCATAAAGTCTGAAGCGTTGGGTGCCCCTGCAACTGCTGCAAGCCTGCGTCGTCAATAGCGCAGCCACTCAGGTCCAACTCTTCCAACTTCGGAAGTCCACGAACACTCGCAATCGTTTCCGCCGTTGCCGCAGATCCTTCTACGCTAATGCGCTTCAAGGATCGTTTTTCTCCAATCCATTTCAAATCTTCATCGCGCACGTTGGAAAACGAGACATCTAGCCACTCGAGTTGATTGAACATGTTAAGCGACTGCCAAACGGCTGGCGTAAACTGACTACCGCAGAGCACCAAATCCTGCATATCGCGTTCGTTCGGATGCAAATTAGCGATCTGCTGTTGCTGGACAATCAACAAATCTTGGTAGCGTTTCTTAGCTTCCTGGTCCGAGCTGGCCAATTGCTGGCTCAAGCGGCCCGATTGATTCTCTTCGTGATACACGTTGACCAGTTCGCGTAGGTAGGCTTTCCGAGCCTGGGGACCACAAGCATGGAGCAGCGTTTGCGTGAGTCCCACAGAATGAGTGTACAAACGGCTAATCGCTGGATCTTGCTTCCAAGCATCCATGCCGCCCGTGCTAAAGACCTCCCAATCAGGCCAATAGCCGTCGCGAACTCCGCGATAGCGAGCCGTTTGCATCCTGGAAGCATCCCATCCACCCAGAGTCCAAAACCCGTCGCGGTTGCGCAGCGACTCCATGTACAATGCGATGCCTTCGAGCATCCAGATGCCGCCAGCTTTCCCGGCCGACAAATCCGGGCGAATTGAGCTGACTTCCATCAACAATTGGTGCGTCAACTCATGGAACAAAGTTGCTTGGAGATTTTCAGCCGGATAGCAAAAGCACTTTTTGACTTCGGGACCGTAGTACCCCACGGAAACACCGATATTATCTTCCGCCACGCCAAGAATCCGCAAATATTCTGCTCGGTCCTTAAGCAAAACGACTTCAATACGATCATGTTTCGGCCAAGGATTCGACTTGCCGTCCAATCGAGCTTGCAACACCCCAGGCGCGGCCCAGTACGGATAGAATACTTGGGACCAGAGCACATAAAACTGCTCTAACTGCTGCGCAATTTCACGACTGGATTTTGCGTCGGCCCTAGTCAATAGCGTGAAGTGAATCGAATCGACGCGCGAATAAGATCGAGCCTCCCAACCAAAGTCGGGCACTTTGGTACGACCCACGGTCAGTCTTGGACGCACCGTCGGGGCCTTCGCCATCGGACCTGCAATTTGATTCGCCAGCTTGTGGTCTGGATCATTGCGCAGGATTTGCCATAGACGCCGGTAGCCAGCTTGCTCATCCTCGGCCGCAATCGCCTTCAGATCTTGGGCCAAGAATTCAGCATACTTTTTTCTCGATGCAAGAAAATGCTTCGACCAGCTTCGCGTCGCAACACTGGGGCCGGGCTGAATGGCAAGGCCACCGGTTTCTGGCAAATAGAGGACTTCGCGATCTTCTCTCTCTTCGACTAGCCAGTTCTCGCAAATTTGCTGACGCTCAGGCAAGTCAAGCTTTGCGCAAATCCCCGCCAAACGCATTAGTTCCGAGCTAAAAGCTTCTCGGTCGAAGCCTGTTGGCTGGGCTATGTCCTGGCAAATCGCCCGCGGAAGCAACGTGCAAAAACCCGCGATGAATAGGATTACTCCCAGCAGTCTGTCGAGTTGCAGAACCATTCTCACCCAATCAACAATCGTGTACGCCGAAAGATCTCGCTGCGAATTCATAAAATGCCGGTTAGCGAAAAGCCGGGCGCACAATCCAACTTAGCCCAAGCCACGAAAAATCGCATCGCCATTACCGGACTTGATTGCTAGTTCCCAGTAAATCGTTCACGGCTCGATTCGCAACACGCACAATGTACTTGTTGGGCTGATCCACGAGGGCATTTTGCAGACTGGCCAATGCTGGCCTTGCCGCGTCATCCAGTTCATCCAGCGCGATAGCAGCGGCAAGTCTACCCCACTGATGCTTGCTGGCGAGTTCCAGTTCGAGCACAGGCAGCCCGTTATCCAAGTCTCCCATGCGGCACAGCCCACGGGCGGCGGCAATCCTGACATTCGGCGCGTCGTCCTCGAGTAACGTTTGAAGCGGTACTTGGGCGACAGCCTTGACTCTGGCTCCCGTGTTGCCAAGCCCCGTAGCACCCCAGTATCGGATCGCTGCGTCCTCGTGAGCAAGAGCTTTCAGAAGTACCTGTGTCGCACTTTCTCCCTCTGAGGCCTTGGCTGCGACGTCGACCAAACGCAAAACCATTTCATCACCGCCCGGCTCCCGCAAGATATCATATCGCGCACCGATCATGCTTTCGCGAACTTCGATCTCCGCTTCAGGCATCAACCCTATATCGCGCACATCAGACTGCCACTTCAAGCACGCATCTCGCATCTTTTCAAGGCGATCTTGGTAATTCGGATCTCCGGCCAAGTTATGGACTTCGTGCGGATCGGCTGCGAGGTCATAAAGCTCTTCGATCGGTTTTGCGCCCAATGAGAATTGCTTCGCAAGCTCGGGCAGAGCTCCCTGCTGTTCCGCAGTACGAATCTCCTTCATCGTCGCGCCCTTCTCCGGTGTATTCATATACTGGTAGTAGGGCTTCAGCGGCTCAAAGTTGCGGATGTAGCGGAATTGTTTGTCGCGAACGGCGCGAATAATATCGTAGCGTTCGTCCATTCTATCTCGAGCACCGTACACGTACTGGCGCGGAGAGCGCAAGTCTTTCCCTAGAAAGGCACGACCCTGCATGTACTCAGGAACAGGAAGTCCAGCCAAATTGAGCATAGTGGGTGCAAAGTCGACGGAATTGACAAGTTCATCGCTAATAACTCCGGGCTGACCTTGGCCGGACGTTCGAAATTTATCGGGAATTCGAACAATGAACGGAATCCGGGTTCCTGAATCGTAGAGCCATCGTTTTGCTCTCGGTAGGCCCACTCCGTGATCGGACCAGAAAATTACAATTGTATTGTCTGCTAGTCCGGCATCTTCGAGAGCTTTTAGATGCTCACCAGACCAGTGATCCATGGCCGTGATTAGTTCGTAGTTTCGCTTCCAATCCTCGCGCACCACTGGAGTATCCGGATAATAAGGCGGCAACGTCGTAAGTTCATCTGGGTTCTGTCGCTGGTCCTTCGACAGAACGCCTGTTACGGACGTGTATTTGCTTTCACTGGCAATGCCGCTTTCATGGCACCCTGTGAAATTAAAAACTGCGAAAAAAGGTTGGTCCTTTTCGCGGTTCTTCCAGTGAGCCTTGCTGCTGCTTTCGTCCCAAAACGATTTGGGCGACGGAGATTTAAATTGATAGTCCGTCTTGCTATTGTTCGTACAGTAGTAACCTGCTTCGCGTAGGTAGGCGGGAAAGGGCTTCAGCCATTTTGGCAAGGCTGCGTTGCAGCGCATATGATGAGTACCGATCGAGTTCTGGTACATTCCCGTTATGATCGTCGAACGGCAAGGAGCACATACACCGGCCGCCGTGAACACATTTTTGTATCGAACACCCGCCGTAGAAAGCTTATCCAAGTTGGGCGTGATAGCATGCGGATCACCAAAGCATCCGAGATGAGAACTGATGTCTTCGCAGGACAGCCACAGAATGTTCGGACGATCAGGCTCGCTAGTTTGCCCAGCTGGAGCAAGGAAAAGCAGCAAACAGGTTAGTATGGCTGCAAAAAGAAGTCTTACGCGCATGGATGGCTCGTGAAATGGGGCCGTTCGACTAGATTAAACTTGTGTATACTCAAGCTGCTAGTTTAGCCGAATTTCACCGTAAATTCAGCCGCTCACGCGTTTGAGGCCAAATCAGAATTTGACAATGGGCCGTTTCAACTTACCCTCCGTTTTCGAGTTCAACGAGGAATTTGGGGGAGGGTCGTGCGACAGCGCAGGGAGGTTTCACCTGAATACAAATACTAGCACATAGAGAAAAGCTAACAGCGCGAGCGAGTCATTGCAGGAGATTCACTTGCTTGCGTTTCATGCCAGCAATGCAACGCCGCCACCCTACCGAAATTAATCATGAAACAGTTTTGCACTCACCCACTGCTGCTTTCCATATTCTTTGTGCTTATTTGCAATCAGGGACTTCAAGCTCAAGTAATAAAAATCCAAGAGGTGGATGTTTCGGCGGCCGAAGCTCCAATGGCCAGCGCGCCTTTTGCCGACTACATCGAGAAGGCTCGCAATGATTGGCAAGTGCCCGGAATGGCGGTCGCCATCGTCAAAGATGGCCAAGTCGTGCTGGCAAAGGGCTTCGGAGTTCGTGAAGCTGGAAAGCCTGAGCAGGTTGACGCAGATACGCTGTTTGCCATTGCGTCGAATACAAAGGCATTCACCTCTGCTGCATTGGCCATGTTGGTCGACGAAGGAAAAATTGGCTGGGATGATCACGTTACGGATTATCTACCTTGGCTTCGACTCAAGGATCCGATGACGCGCGACATGCGAATTCGTGACCTTCTTTGCCACCGTAGTGGACTGGGCACCTTCAGCGGCGACCTAGTTTGGTGGGGCACCGACTACAGCCCCAAGGAAGTTTTAGAGCGGGCTGCTGAGTTGAATCCAGCCGCCGCCTTCCGTGCCAAATACGGCTATACAAACTTGATGTTTCTCGCGGCGGGTCTGGTGATCGAAGAAGCCTCTGGGCAATCCTGGAGTGATTTTGTCACCAGCCGAATCCTGCAACCCGTCCAAATGAATCGTACGGTTGCGTCGGTGAAAGGTCTTCTTTCGAAAGGCAATTTTGCGACGCCCCATAAAACGCTGCTTTCAGAGTACAAACCGCTAGAGTGGATGGACTGGGACAACATGGCAGCGGCCGGTGGGATTATTTCTAGCGTTAATGACATGGCCAAATGGATGCAAGTTCAGCTCCAGAGAGGCGAAATTCTGGCCGCAGATGGGAC
>JBCCEO010000231.1:0-10336 GCA_039030255.1 Planctomycetota bacterium
CTTGAAGCTATCCATTACGCCATCTGCATCGGAGTCAACCAGCAACTTGACCTTGCCATATTGCTGCTCGAGTGCCTGTTCGGCGATGTCTCCACGTTGCAACTCCCAGCGAATCCGCCGAACTGCGCGATCCAGTTTCCCCGTTTTATTGATTTGCTCGACATCGATCTCCCCTTCGACGTTGTAACCATGCAATTCGGAAACAAACATGCGTCCGAACTCATCAAAAGCGACGCAAGAAGGTTCCTGAACAACAGGCTCGGCAGCAACCAGATCCAGCACAAACCCTTCCGGCACTTGCATTCGGGCTTTGCTCTCCTCAGGCGAAAGCGGCATGGGCGCGTCAGCCGGCCGAGTGATAGGATCAACCTCGTGCCGCGGAAGGTCCTGCCCAGCTTCCTGCGCGTAGATGGACTTACCTGCGCAGGTGCAGATGAGGCCCAAACACAGCGCGAATACAAACAAGTGGGCTCGATCGAGGGAAGTCAATGCCCAAGTCCTTTTACAAAGAGTCAAGAAGAAGTCTTCGATTCCAGCAGTGGATCAGGGCTTCAACCAGCGCACAAGAGTATCAGTCACCTTTTCAGAAGCATCTTGCTGCACGAAGTGACCCGCTTCGGGAATCGTGACGAGAGTCAAGTCACTTTCAAGCCACAGCCAAGTATCATTCAAGGCGCCGGGCAACAAAGCCGTATCCTTCAGTCCGTGAATCATCAGAACGGGACATTTTACTTTGGGAGTTTCTTCCTCCTGTTCTGCATAGGGTTCGCGCGGGTAATTCGCCTTGTAGTAATTCAGCATTCCTTCAAAGGAAGAACGCTTAAATGCCTCAACGTACTCCTTGCGTGCATCTTCGTCCGTCACCCAAAACGTGAGGCCAGCAGCGTTTAGTCCTTGGGCGGCGCCTGGCTGTTGGAATCGTCTCGCGTAAGCCGATGCCTTTTGCTGCTCAGGATTATTGGCCAACTCACGTTGCAGACATTTAAAATGGGGCAGATTAAGAATCACCAAACGATCGAGCATATCTGGGTACTGCATGGCAAAGTTCCAGGCGACGGCTCCTCCCCAATCATGCCCTAATACAGTGGCCTTCTTTTCCCCAAAGTGTTCGATAACAGCCTTCACGTCTGCCGTTAGTTTTGGCATCGCGTAGCTCTCAACGCCTTCAGGTTGCGAACTCTTGTTGTAGCCGCGTTGGTCGATC
This sequence comes from Planctomycetota bacterium, assembly GCA_039030255.1. Taxonomy (GTDB): domain Bacteria; phylum Planctomycetota; class Planctomycetia; order Pirellulales; family Pirellulaceae; genus Aureliella. Next base: position 1,205 of record JBCCEO010000231.1, read on the forward strand.
GCTACGACTTTAAAATGCTTGGCAAGTGCCGGCATCTGCTCGCGCCAGGTGTACCAATAATCCGGGAATCCGTGAATCATAATCAACAGCGGACCTTTGCCTGCCGTGACATAGTGGATTTTCACCCCATCCGATTCGGCATAACCGTGCTCACCCAGCTCGTCGGCCCTCAAGCTGCAGTGCCATGAAATCGAAAATGCGAGAACGACCAAAAAGACAAAGCTCAAGCTGCGAGTCAAGCGTTTCATATTATTCACTCATGAGTTGTGCGAAGCAGAAAAGGCCTATCTTACCTTTTTGATTATCCGCTCGCTCGAATATCCAAAAAAGAAACCGCAGCCAAGCTGCGGTTTCTCTCTTCTTCTCACTTCCATGATTTCAATTAGTCCTGCGATGGGCGAGGCTAGCTCAAGACATCAAACAACCAGCTCTCTTGATCCGCAAAGACACGATCGCGTTGCTTCTCCAGCTCAATACTTGCCGACCAGTCGTATGCTTCTACATTTGAGGTCGACTGTGCGTCCGCATGCATTCTATTCGCCGGTTCGTCTCGGGAATTCAACTGCTGAATTACCAGCAAGGCATCTATTGATGTAATTGATCCGTCCCGATTCACGTCGGCACTCAGCGTGCTTTCATCCGACGAATTCCGATCGCCAGGTCGGTTCAACTCATTGATTACGAACAAAGCATCGAGGGCAGTTACCGATTCGTCACCGTTGACATCACAATTGAAATGGTTCATTCCATCGCCGTCGACAAATCCGTCATCCATGCCATCGTTATCGCCTGCTCCTGCGAAGTCATCAAACTCGCCGTCATCACCTTCGCCATCGAATTCTGCACCATCATCCCAGTCTCCAGCTTCATCCCAGACACCATCGTCATCTGAGCCGCCTTCGCCTGAGCCTTCATCCCAGTCATCTCCGCCCGCGTCCCAGTCTCCGCCCGCGTCCCAGTCATCGCCCACATCCCAGTCATCGCCTACGTCCCAGTCATCATCCTGATCGCCACCGCCCTGGTCGCCGCCACCATCTTGATCGCCAGACCCAAGTCCATTCATCGAATTTACTTCCAGCGAATAGGCACCGATTTCACGATCCCCGCTTGAGGTGACAGACAAGTAGTAGGTGCCAGCCTCTAACTCAGCCGACAACTTGCTGTCAGCTAGGCTGCCAACTTCCATGTTTTCCGCCAGAACATTCCCATCTGCATCGCTCAGAGTTAGCTTAGTATCGATGTCAGTCGTCTGGCTCATCAACAGCATTTCGTACTGCCCAGACTCTGCCACATTGATCGAGAACACATCGATATCTCCTGACTCCTCCAAAACGCCTTGCGTCGATCCATCTGGAGAAAGTTCGATTCGCGTTGCATCTGGACCAATCTCGTTTACATGGTCGTCGCCACCGGCGGGCGGCTCCGGTGGAGCCGTGTTCCCAACAATGCGGTCTATCCAAGACGCCAATGTGTCAACTCTAGTGTCGAAGGACTCATCACCGAGTGAATGAGCATCACCACTTCCGCCACTGGTTATCCCCGCAATCACCAATTCACCACCGACCTCAAGAAAGGCGGGCCCTCCACTGTCACCAGGTGCGGTGTTAGATTCCGAATGGCTATTGAAATTCCAAGTGATATGCTGCTCAGTAACACCTTCAATCGCCGTTTCACCGACTCGCTTGGTACCAAAATCGTTGGCGGAACCCGACTGCGAAGTCCCACCTTCGCCGAAACCAACCAGAGTTAGCATTTGGCCAATCACAGGAGTTACGCGGTTAATCTTGGAAGGTGTCACACCTTCAACTCGCTCCCGAAGCGTCATGATTGCAATGTCATACCCTGCGTCAAACTGAGCATCGTTATACTTCGGATGGTTATTAACTTCTGCTACTTCGTAGGTTCGCCCATTGATTTGAAAAGAACTCTGACCCACGCTCGTGCCCACTGTGCAGTGTGCGGCTGTCAGCACATGCATGGGACTAATTAAGGTTCCGGTGCAACTTTCATTCACAACTCCGACAGACTTGTATTCGTTTGTCTGCTGACCGTTTACAATTCTGGCTTCCGGAGATCCACTACTAGCCTCTGCGATGTAAGCGCTGTCGACTGTTGGAACATGGTCAATTGCAGCTGCCATTAGTTGACGCGACTCGAGGCTCTCAAGCCGTAGTGAATTGCGAAAAACTGAGCTAATTGCAGAAGAAGAAAGTTTCTGGCGGTTTGGCTTCCGACGTTTCATGGCTTAACCCCGACAAGAAGATGAGAAGTACCTCAGCAGTTGCTGTGGTTGTCGATAGGGTTACGCTGGGTTCCAGAAAACCTTGCAGCAAGAAAAAGATTTTTCGAGATTTCAGGTAAGAGGAGATGATTGCTCGAGTGTTACTCAACGATTACGAGCAATTGATTGAGCCGCCGAAGTTCGTCGCGAATTTTCTCAACTTCGTCCTTTTTTGCTTCGTTTCGCTGCAAGCTCGCCAAAAACTTTTCTTTCCAGCTGATTTGTGTCTCTATTAGTGACAAATCACCGAGAAACTCTGCCTCCTGGTCTATACAGCTGTCCGCAAAACGCAACCACTTGAGTTCCCATTTCGCATCCTTGATCAATCTATCGGAAAGGGCTGTATCAACGAGCTGCCAAATACCCTCGCTGACATCAATCAAGAACAAACCTCTTCTTGCCTCACGTTGGAACAACCCTAACGATGCATCTAAACGCTTTACTGCTTCATCGACTTTACTGAGCTCTAGTTCCGAGGCGGCCAATCCGGCGTCCGCATGAAATAATTCTTCAAGCGCTGAGGGATTCACCTCTAACCCAAATTGCTCATCTAGCTGCCTGAAGCTCGTTACAGCGTTACGGTAATGAGTCCAAGCCGATTCTGCTTTCGCGAATTGAGCATCGAAATAATAGACTTCGGCAAGTTCTCGAAGCAACTGAAAGCGATAGAACACTTCATCCTCTGTCGGCAAATCAACGATCCCACCTACCTTTCGATGAACGCTCAAAGCCACAATCAATGCATCTTCGCATTCTGTTGCATCATCCTGGTGAAATTCAGCATAGTATCGGAAAATTTCGGCAGCGGTGCGTAACCCGAGTAGCGTAACGTCATCTCTTTGCGATAGCCTCTTGGCAGCAAGAAGCGATTGCTGCTGAAGAGAATTTAGACGACGGTATTCACCTTGCTCGTCCGCAATTGCTATCTCGTATTCCAGAACTTGCAGTTGCAAGCGTTCCGCTGCTTCTGATTGCCGTCGCTCAGTGGGAATCATGGCAAGCGTCTCATTTGCCAGATCTAGTTGCTGTCTTGCGTCCTCATATTCCTCGACACGCCACATTGCTCGCGCCAAACGAGCATGAGTTTCTGCGCGCTTAAAGAGTGTGTCAGGAGTCCGTTCTTGATTCTCTATTCGGCTTAACCCTTCGGCCGCTGCGCTCAAAAGCTGAATTTGGAGCTCATCAGAATCAAAGTAAAGCTGATCCAGCTCATCGTAAGCATCAAAGACGATCGACTCTAACACCTCGAGTGCAATCTCCTTGCCGCGATCTGCTTTTTGAGCCTGTAGCTCAGTTTCGCGACGGGCACTCGCAAGTTGAAATGCATAGACCGTCGATATCACTGCAACGGCGACAACCATTAATGCGGTCACCCCAACCGAAGCCGCAAGTGTTGGATACTTTCGAACTTGTGATGAGAAGCGTGACATTAGACTCGGCAATTTTGCTTCGACTTCGTGACCGTCAAGGAAACGTTGCAAGTCGCTAGCCAGTTCATTGGCTGAGTCGTATCTCTTCTCAGGTGACTTGCTCATCGCTTTTAGGCAAATTGCCTCGAGCGGTTTCGGAATACGATCATCGAAACGCGAAGGCGGCAAAGGTTCTTCGTGCAAAACTTGCCAAAGCACCATGCGAACGGTGCCGTCAAATGGCACCCTGCCAGTCAGAAGTTCGTAAAGCACACAGCCCAGCGAATAAATATCGCTTGCGAAGGCAACCTCCGAAGGACTCTCAACTTGCTCAGGGCTCATGTACGCGGGTGTACCTGCTATCTCCCCAGTTCGCGTCAGTTGGGAGTCGGAATCGAGTGCCGATACAAGCCCAAAGTCCGCAACGCATATCCGCTTCAACTCACCTTGTTCCGTTTCCATTAGCAAGTTCGAGGGCTTGATATCGCGGTGAACTAGTTTTGCTTGATGTGCTTGTTCCACCCCAATTGCCGCTTGCTGAACAATGTACGCGGCCTGCGTTGGCGAAACTGGCCCAGAGCTAAGCAAATCGGCGACAGAGCCTTCCTCGATCAACTCCATCACCAATGCTGTTTGAAAATCATCGCGGTCAATGATGTCGTAGACTTCAACGATATTCCTGTGACGTAGGCGCACCGTAGCTTGGGCTTCACGCAGTAGACGTTCTCGAGATTGCCCGGAATCTGCAATCTCTTTCAGTACTTTAATGGCAACTCGACGATTCAATTCGTTGTCCCAAGCCTCAAACAATACGCCGATAGCCCCGGAAGCAATCTCGCGTAGCACGTCGTAGCGTCCCAAGGCCCCCAGCGAACGATCGCTCTTCGCCGTATCGGGAAACCCGCCGCTTAGTCCACGCCGCGATTGTCGCCGAGATTCCAGATTTGGCGAGCTCTGCGTTTTGAGCTCTGACATCGCACGTTGCAAATAGCGTGAAGAACTACCACCGCTACTTTTTCCTGCACTCTGAAAAGCATCGCCCGTCAACGTGTCCAGTGTGTCTTGGCATCGTTTACAATCGACAATGTGCTCTTCGATAGTAATGCTTTGCTCTCCATCAAGGCTCTGATCGAGCAAGTTCTGAAGCTGTGCGACGGTCGGACATTCTGATAGCACGGACATTCAAACCTATCTTTCGCCACTGTCGATTCGTTCCAGCTCAGCCACGGCCTCGCGTATACGCTTGATGACACGACTCTTGGCGACGTAAACTTCGCTTACTTTCATCCCAAGCGTTGTTGCGACGGCTGGCGCCGGCTGATTCTGTACAGCCGTCAGTTCATATGCTCGCCACGTATTTTCTGCCACCCGTGGTTTGACCAAGGCATTGGCCTGCTCAATGAGATCGCTCTGGTATTCGCTCTCCATGCGGCGTGCGAGTTCGTCCCACATGTGTGGATCTTGTACACCCGATAATCCTGCTTCGCCGGCCGGCCGACGTTGGATTTTTCTCCCCAAATCGCGGGCTGCGTTCACCGTGATCGTTTTCAGCCAACCCCGAAAGCTGCCTTTTGCTTGGTCGTATTCGAATGATTTCATTTGCTCGAGCAGTTTCAGCAGTACTTCCTGGGTTACGTCTGCCGCGTCCGATTCTTGCAGGCCAGATTGCCAAGCCCAAGAAAAAACGGTCGGCGCGTATCGGTCCACGAAGGCCTGCCAATCTTCGTCACTAGGCCCGTGACGAAGCTGACCCAATAGCGTAGGACTCGTATTGAGGTTTTCAGCACCCAGATTGAAACTCCTTGTGCGCACTGTTAATCAGCTGAAATAGAATCGGCCTGCCTGAATGAATCAAGCAGGCCGACATGATGTGTCAGTTTTGATTTCCTAAATCACTTGATGGGCGAGTATTCAGTTGCCGTCATGTACGTACTTTTGACGCCGCCCTTAATCAAAATGCGGCCATCTTTTTGCGATTCCTTCGCAACCTTCTTCCATTCAGGATCACTTGCGAATGCCGACCAAGATTTCTTTGCGCCCTCTGGGCTCGAGTGCTTGATAACATAAATCAATTGATTCTTGGAATTGGGCTCGTCCGCCGGTGTCCAATACGCCACGTTTTGGATGCCATGTTTTTCAAAAAGCTTCACGGTGTGATCACGAAACCTAGCATTCAAGTTTGGCAATTTGCCTTCATTGGTCGTGTAAGTTCTTAGCTCAAAGACTGATTTGCCTTCCGCTTTGTCACTCTTAAATTCTGGCGAATAGTCCGTTGCATCCATGTAAACCGATTCGACTTTCTTGACCAAGGCTCCGTCAGTAACAGATGCTTTGTAGGCTGCTTGCCAGTCGGCGTCTTTCATGAAAGCCGCCCACGCCCCCTTGGCCGCATCGCGGCTCTTGTGCTTGATAACGTAAATCAAGGTGTTGGCAGACCGGTCGTCCGTTGGGACCCAATAGCCCACGTTTTCCATTCCGTGCTTTTCGAAAAGCTTCATCGTGTGATCACGAAATCGAGCGTGCAGCGAATCCAGTTTTCCTTCGTTGGTTGTATACGTCCGTAATTCGTATACATCGGCTTGCACCGCATTGGAACCGATAATGAAACTACAACATACCAAGAGAGATGCAGCAAAAAGACGCACGACAAAGTCTCCAATTCAAGGAGTGAAATTAGTGGGGGAAAGACTACAAACTTACGCTCAGCACTGGATCAAATGGTAAATCGCGGGTGGTTGGTCACCAGGGGTAGCAGCGAAAAACACTTAGTCGAGCAGTCCAGATTCTATTCGTGGCGCAAAGCTTCTATGGGGTTCATCATAGCAGCGCGACGTGCTGGGTACAGTCCGAAGAGCAAGCCGACTCCCAAGGAAATAAACACCGAAAGCAACACAGACCAAAGTGCGATGCGAGGTTCCAAAGTTTGAACGATGGGAGGCAGCAAGTCGGGCGAGAAGTAGTTCAAAATCACTCGAACTAAGCTGAAGATCGGACCACAAAGCAATCCAATCCCAACACCAAGCATTCCGCCTCCACCAGTAAGCACGAGAGTCTCAGTGAGAAACTGCTGAATGATGTCGGAGCGTTTTGCACCCAGCGCGCGGCGAATGCCGATTTCGCGTGTTCGTTCGGTGACCGTGGCCAACATGATATTCATGATCCCAATGCCGCCGACCAATAAAGAAATGCCGGCGATGATCACTAGTAACGCATTGAACATCGCCTTGGTTCGCTCTGCCTGCTGCAGCAATTCCTTCGGCACCACAACCGCGAAATCTTCCTGATCGTGGTACATCGTCATCAAGTTCTCGACGATCGCCGCCGTCTGATCCACATCTTCAATATCATCGACAGTTAAGGTGATCTGAGTCAGCTCAACAATCTCGCCTTTGAAGTTAAAGCCTTCGCCAGTACGAGTCATGATTTGATCGCCGACTCGATGGCGAAATGTCTCCAAAGGGATGTACGCATCCATGCTATAGTCGCGAGCGTCTAAGCTGCCGCCAATGGCTGCCGATGCAGTGCGTGGCTTGGTCTGGCCCACAACGGTATAAACATCGCTTTCGACTCGAACTTTCTTTCCGATTGGGTTTTCAAAAGGAAACAGTCGCTTGGCCGTTTTGTCGGCTAAAACAATCAAATTCTCGCGATCGTCTTGCCCTGCTAACCAGCGTCCTCTTGCTATCGACAATCGATTTAGTTCCAAGTACTCGGTGGTGCAGCCAACGAGCTTCACGTCGACCATGCGGTCACCGACCATGAACTGACGTTGGAGTTCTCGAATTGGAACCGATTGAGCGACGACCTTGGCCGGAAGATTCGAGAGAATACGCCTGTAGTCGGCGCGAGTGATACCGTAGGTCTTTACGCGCTCGCCCTCTTCTCCGGAAGGCTCCACACTTCGCACAATGATGTTGGTTGCCCCGAGTTCCATGATCTGCTGCTGGGCTTGGTAGCTAACGCCTTCACCCATCGCGACCAACCAGATCACGGTCGTGGTACCGATGAAGATACCCAGCGCCGCCAAGATCGAGCGCATTTTTTGAAGCAGTAGACTCTTTAGACCGAGTCTAACCGTTTGCATGTACGAACCGCTCATTGACCAGCAGCAGCCTTTGCAGCTTCAATCGCGGCGTCAATTTCCTGGGCAGAAAGCTTTCCATCGCCGTTGCTATCCGAGTCAGGGAATCCAGCTCGATCCTTTTCGGGTACTTCGTCTTCAGTCAGGAAACCATCACCGTTTTTGTCGGCCGCAGTGATAATCATTTGGCCAACGCTAGCCTTTGCAGCAGGCTTCTTATCCCCGCCGCTAGCTTGCTTGTTTCCTGTCATGGCACCAGCCGAATTGCCTTGTGTGACGGCCTCATCCTCCGCTACTTCGCCCTCGGTCGATGTGCTACCACCTTCAGTGCGTCTCATTTTGATGGCTTGCACTTGGGCTTCATCAATAAACGCTAAGGGGTTCAAAACAACCTCTTCCCCTTCGGCTAAACCGGAAGTAACAATGGTGAATTCGTCGTTCGTATCGCCAACTTCAATCAACCGTTTTTCGGGTTTGCCAACTTCAGGTTTGACCCAACACATGAAGCCATCGGGAGTTTCCAAGATGGCGGCAACTGGCAAAGTAAGGACATCCTCGTGTGCGGCCAAGACAACATCTACAATCGCACTCATACCGGGTTTTAGTCCAGGATGCACGGGCAGGCGAATAATCGTATCGTATTTGACAAGGTTACCCGTCCACCAACCTGCTGGACGTGTCACCTCCGCAATATCCTCCACCTCGCCTTCCAGATCAAAACCTTGCAACTGCACTTTGGCTATCATTCCCAAATTCAGCCGATCGACTTTGGATTCATGAATACCCAACTTGACTTGCATCTTATTCAAGTCGGGAATCATCAGCAAAGTTTGCTGTTCGCGAACGATGGCTCCTTCTTCGATGTCAGGCGTTTCCTTCCAAGCAGCCGCAGAGGGGAAAATCACAATACCCTCGCCTGGCGCCTCGATTTTACAGTTCTCGAGTTGCTGCTTCTCACGTTCAAGCCTTTGTTTCTCTAGAGCCAAGGACGATTCGTCGGCCGCCAATCGCGCTTTGGCCGCATCCAACGTACTTTCTAGCTCTTGCAGCTTCTTGACTTTCGTATATTTCCGCAGTGACTCCAAACGTGTTGTCTTGAGCTCGAGCTCCTTGCGTGCTGATTCGACGGAATACTGTTCGCTTTCAAGTTGAAGATCACGCACCATTCCTTTGGCGGCCAAACGCGTCGCCGACTCGTACTTCAGTTTAGCGGCCCGCAAGGCCTGCTCGGCGTCAAAGATTTCTTTTTGAATGGTCGCTTCTTCTTCCTTAAATGTTCCTTCCAAGTATTCCGTGATACTCTTCTCGGCAACCGCTACGTCTGCTTCGCTAATAATCTTATTTGCAAGCGCCGTTTCGTA